>NZ_JBEYXJ010000158.1:0-14970 GCF_040645015.1 Streptomyces sp. NPDC046881
TGGGGATGGGGCGTGAGTTGTACGCGTCCTATCCGGTGTTCGCTGCGGCGTACGACGAGGTGTGCGCGTTGTTGGATGCGCCGGTCGACGTCGACGCGGAGGAGCTCGACCAGACGGGGTGCACCCAGCCGGCGTTGTTCGCGGTCGAGGTGGCGTTGTTCCGGCTGCTGGAGTCGTGGGGTGTGCGGCCGGATTATGTGGCGGGTCATTCGGTGGGGGAGATCGCGGCCGCTCATGTGGCCGGTGTGTTGTCGCTCGGGGATGCGGCGAAGTTGGTGTCGGCGCGTGCTGCGTTGATGCAGGCGTTGCCCGCGGGTGGTGCGATGGTGGCGGTGCAGGCGACCGAGGAGGAGGTGCTGGCGTATCTGACCGACGGGGTCGGGATCGCGGCGGTCAACGGCTCGCGGTCGGTGGTGGTTTCCGGTGCTGAGGACGCGGTCACCGCGATCGGTGAGATCTTCGCCGGTCAGGGTCGCAAGACGTCCCGGTTGAGGGTCAGTCACGCGTTCCATTCGCCGTTGATGGATCCGATGCTGGAGGAGTTCGGGCAGGTCGTACGCGAGCTGTCGTTCAACGAGGCGCGGATTCCGGTCGTTTCGAATCTCACCGGCCGGCTGGCGGAGTCGTACACCCCCGAGTACTGGGTCCGGCACGTGCGCGAGGCGGTGCGTTTCGCCGACGGCGTGCGGACCCTGCACGAGCTGGGCGTGACCACGTTCGTGGAGATCGGCCCCGGCGGTGTCCTGAGCGGCATGGCGCAGGGCTGTGTGGACGACATCGTCACCATCCCCGTACTCCGAGCCGACCGCCCCGAACCGTACGCGCTCGTCACCGCCGTGGCGCAGCTGCACACCCACGGCATCTCGCCCGACTGGCCCGCGCTCCTCCCGGGCGCCCGGCGCGTCGACCTGCCCACCTACGCCTTCCAGCGCGAGCGTTACTGGCTCGACGTTCCCCAGGCGCCCGGTGACGTCCGGGCCGCCGGCCTGGGGGCGGCGGGCCATCCGTTGCTCGGTGCCGCGATCGCGACGGCCGACAGCGACGGTGCCCTGCTCACCGGGCTGCTCTCCCTCGAAACCCACCCGTGGCTCGCCGACCACGCCGTGAACGGGACCGTTCTGCTGCCCGGCACCGCGTTCGTCGAGTTGGCGATCCGGGCGGGCGACGAGACGGGGTGCGGATGGATCGAAGACCTCACCCTTGAGCTTCCCCTGGTCGTGCCCGAGCGCGCCGGCGTCACGCTTCAGGTGGCTGTCGGCCCGGCGGACCATTCAGGCCGGCGGGAACTGAGCGTGCACTCCCGCGTAGACGACGGCGCGTGGCTGCGGCACGCGACGGGTGTGCTGGCCTCGGCGCAGGCGCCGCCCGCCGCGGACCTCGGCGCGTGGCCGCCGGTGGATGCGGAGGCTGTCGACCTGACGGCGTTCTACGAGGGCATGGCTGCCGCGGGCCTGGACTACGGCCCGGTCTTCCAGGGCCTGTGCTCGGTGTGGCGCGGCGGGGACGACGTCTTCGCCGAGGTCGAGCTGCCGGAGGAGTCGGCTGCCGAGGCGGCGGCGTTCGCCCTGCACCCGGCGCTGCTGGACGCCGCCCTGCACGCACTGGCCGCCGGGGGGCTGGTGTCGCAGGACGACGGCCCGGCCCTGCCGTTCGCGTGGTCCGGCGTCGTCGTGCGGGCGGCCGGTGCGGCGACGCTGCGGGTGAAGCTGTCGCGGACGGCCACCGGTTCGGTGACGTTGGCCGTGGCCGATGGCGCCGGTGACCCGGTGGCCTCGGTCGAGTCGCTGTCGTTGCGGGCCGTTTCGGCGGAGCAACTGCGTGGTGCCGGTGGCGGCGATCAGCTGTTCGCGCTGGAGTGGACGCCGTTCACTCTTCCCTCCGCCACCGACGCGCTGGTGATCGAGACCGTCGCGGACTTCGACACCCTGCGGGAACGGGAGGGAACGCCGGACGTCGTCGTCGTTCCGTGCCCGGTGGGGTCGGGTGTGGAGTCCGCTGAGCGTGTGCACGGCGTTGTGGGCGGGGCGCTGGCGTTGGTGCAGTGGTGGTTGGCGCAGGAGCGTGGGGGGCGTCTGGTGTTGGTGACGCGTCCGGGTGATCTGGCTCATGCGGCGGTGTGGGGGTTGGTGCGGTCGGCGCAGTCGGAGCATCCGGACCGGATCGTGCTGGTGGAGGCGGAGGACACGGAGGCAGCGGTGCGTGTGCTGCCCGCCGTGCTCGCTTGCGGTGAGCCGCAGTTGGCGGTCCGGGATGCGGGGGTGTTCGTGCCGCGCCTGGTGAGGGTTGCCGGGGCTGTTAGGGGTGTGCCGGACTTCGGTGCCGGTACCGTTTTGGTGACCGGTGCCTCCGGTGCGCTGGGCGGGCTCGTCGCCCGGCACCTGGTCACTGAGCACGGCGTGCGCAGCCTGCTGCTGCTCAGCCGGCGGGGCGCGGCGGCCCCCGGCGCGGCCGAGCTGGAGGCCGAGCTGGCCGGGTGGGGCGCCGAGGTGCGCTGGGCGGCCTGTGACGCGGCCGACCGGGGTGCCCTCGCCGAGGTGCTGGCAGGTACGCCGGTGACGGCCGTGGTGCACACGGCGGGCGTCCTCGACGACGGGGTGATCGGTTCGCTCACCCCGAAGCGCATGGAGAAGGTGCTGCGTCCGAAGGCCGACGCCGTGCTCAACCTCCATGAGCTGACGAGCGACCTCTCGGCGTTCGTCGTCTTCTCTTCGGTGTCCGGGGTCCTGGGGAGTGCGGGACAGGGCAACTACGCGGCGGCGAACACCTTCCTCGACGCCTTCGCCGAGGCCCGTCGCGCCAGGGGACTGCCCGCCACGTCGCTGGTGTGGGGCCTGTGGGAGCAGGGCGGCGGCATGGCCGACCGGCTGGACCAGGCGGACCTCACCCGGCTCCAGCGGGTGGGCCTGGCTCCGATGGCCGTCGACGAGGGCCTGCGGTTGTTCGATGCAGCGCTGGCCCTGGACCGGGCCGTCGTCGCCCCGCTGCGGCTGGACACGGGTGGGCTGCAGGGCACGGTGCCGCCGGTCCTGCGCGGACTGGTGCGGGTCGCGCCGGCGCGGCGCACTGCGCAGTCCGCGCCGAAGGGATCGCTGGGTCAGCGGCTGGCCGGGCTGCCGGAGGCCGAGCGCGAGCAGGCGGTGCTGGACCTGGTGCGTACCGAGGCCGCCGCCGTGCTCGGCCACGCCTCGGCCCAGGCCGTCCAGCCGGAACACGCGTTCCAGGACGCCGGTTTCGACTCGCTCACCTCGGTGGAACTGCGCAACCGGTTGAACGAGGCGACCGGGCTGCGGCTCCCCGCGACCATGGTGTTCGACCACCCCACGCCGGTCACGCTCGCCCGCTTCCTGCTGGCCGAGACGCTGGGCGTCCAGGCGCGGTCCGAGGCCGCGGTCGCCGCGGTGACCGGGACGGACGAGCCGATCGCGATCGTGGGCATGGCCTGCCGGTTCCCCGGCGGTGTGCGGTCGCCCGAAGACCTGTGGCGGCTCGTCGCCTCCGGCGGCGACGCGATCTCGGGATTCCCCGAGGACCGCGGCTGGGACGTCGAGAACCTCTACGACCCGGACCCCGACCGCTCCGGCAAGTCCTACGTGCGCCACGGTGGCTTCCTCCACGAGGCTGCCGCATTCGACCCGGCCTTCTTCGGGATCTCGCCGCGTGAGGCGCTGGCGATGGACCCGCAGCAGCGGTTGCTGCTGGAGACGTCGTGGGAGGCGTTCGAGCGGGCCGGGATCGACCCGGCGACCGTGCGGGGCAGCAGGACCGGGGTTTTCGCGGGCGTGATGTACCACGACTACGGCGGGCGCGTGACAACGGCTCCGGAGGGCATGGACGCCTACTTGGGCAGCGGCAGCGCGGGCAGCATCGCCTCCGGCCGGGTCTCGTACACGTTCGGGCTCGAGGGGCCGGCGGTCACGGTCGACACGGCGTGCTCGTCGTCGCTGGTGGCGCTGCACCTGGCGACCCAGGCCCTGCGGAGCGGCGAGTGCTCGATGGCCCTGGTCGGCGGCGTCACCGTCATGGCGACTCCTTCGACGTTCGTGGAGTTCAGCCGTCAGCGTGGTTTGTCGGCGGACGGCCGCTGCAAGGCGTTCGCGGCCGGTGCCGACGGTACGGGCTGGGCCGAGGGTGCGGGCATGCTGCTGGTGGAGCGGCTGTCCGACGCCCGTCGCAACGGTCACCGGGTGCTGGCGGTGGTCCGTGGTACGGCGGTGAACCAGGACGGTGCCTCGAACGGTCTGACGGCTCCGAACGGGCCTTCGCAGCAGCGGGTGATCCGGCAGGCGCTGGCCAACGCGGGCCTGTCCGCGGGCCAGGTGGACGCGGTGGAGGCGCACGGTACGGGCACCCGGCTGGGTGATCCGATCGAGGCGCAGGCGCTGCTCGCCACGTACGGCCGGGAGCGTCCCGAGGGGCAGCCGCTGTGGCTGGGCTCGCTGAAGTCGAACATCGGTCACGCGCAGGCCGCGGCGGGTGTCGGTGGTGTGATCAAGATGGTCATGGCGATGCGGCACGGTGTCCTGCCGCGGACCCTGCACGTGGACGAGCCGACGCCGCACGTGGACTGGTCGGCCGGTGACGTCCGCCTGCTGACCGAGGCCAGGGAGTGGCCCACGAGCGACGGGCCGCGCCGGGCCGCCGTATCGTCCTTCGGTATCAGCGGCACCAACGCGCATGTGATCGTCGAGCAGGGCCCCGCCGCGGCGGAGTTGCCGCCCGCACCCGACTCCGACGCAGTCGTGCCGTGGGTACTGTCGGGCAGGACGGAGGTGGCGCTGCGGGCACAGGCCGAGCGCCTGCTGTCCCTGGCCCCGTACACGGAGCTGCGTCCGGCCGACATCGGCTTCTCACTCGCCACCACACGCTCGGCCATGGAGCACCGGGCCGCAGTGGTGGGGCACAACCGGGACGAACTCCTCGAAGGACTACGCGCGTTGGCCGCAGGGTCCCCGTCCGCCCAGGTCGTCCTCGGTGAACCGGGCACCGCCGGCAAGGTGGGGTTCCTCTTCTCCGGCCAGGGCTCTCAACGCTTGGGTATGGGACGTGAGTTGTATGCGTCGTACCCGGTGTTCGCCGCGGCGTACGACGAGGTGTGCGCGTTGTTGGATGCGCCGGTCGACGTCGACTCGGAGGAGCTCGACCAGACGGGGTGCACCCAGCCGGCGTTGTTCGCGGTCGAGGTGGCGTTGTTCCGGCTGTTGGAGTCGTGGGGTGTGCGGCCGGATTATGTGGCGGGTCATTCGGTGGGGGAGATCGCGGCCGCGCACGTGGCCGGTGTGTTGTCGCTCGGGGACGCGGCGAAGCTGGTGTCGGCGCGTGCCGCACTGATGCAGGCGTTGCCCGCCGGCGGGGCGATGGTGGCGGTGCAGGCGACCGAGGACGAGGTAGTGCCATATCTGACCGACGGCGTCGGTGTCGCGGCGGTCAACGGTCCGCGGTCGGTCGTGGTCTCCGGTGCCGAGGACGTGGTCGTCGCGATCGGAGAGGTCTTCCGGGAGCAGGGCCGTAAGACGTCCCGGTTGAAGGTCAGCCATGCCTTCCATTCGCCGTTGATGGATCCGATGCTGGAGGAGTTCGGGCAGGTCGTACGGGACCTGGAATTCGATGAGGCGCGGATTCCGGTCGTTTCGAATCTCACCGGCCGGCTGGCCGAGTCGTACACCCCCGAGTACTGGGTGCGGCACGTCCGTGAGGCGGTCCGTTTCGCCGATGGCGTGCGGACCCTGCACGAGCTGGGCGTGACGACCTTCGTCGAGATCGGCCCCGGTGGTGTGCTGAGCGCCCTCACCCAGGGCTGCCTCGACGGCGACATCGTCACCGTCCCCGTCGTACGGACCGACCGCCCCGAGCCGCGGGCCGTCGTCACCGCGCTCGCCGAACTGCACGCCCACGGCGTCTCCCCGGACTGGCCGGCGCTCTTCCCGGGCGCCCGCCGTGTCGACCTGCCCACCTACGCCTTCCAGCAGCAGCGCTACTGGCTGGAAGCGCCCGAGGAGTTCACCGGCACAGCCGCCGCCACCGGACTCGGGCTGGGTGCGGCGGAGCACCCGTTGGCCGGTGCGGCGGTCGCGCTGCCCGGCGCCGGCGGGTTCCTCCTCACCGGGCGGCTCTCGCTCGGGACGCACCCCTGGCTCGCCGACCACACGGTCATGGGCAGCGTGCTGCTGCCGGGTACCGCGCTCGTGGAGCTTGCGGTGCGTGCGGGCGACGAGGCCGGTTGCGCGCAGGTCGGGGACCTGACGCTGGAAGCACCGCTGGTCGTCCCGGACCGCGGCGGTGTGGCCGTGCAGGTGTGGGTCGGGACCGAGGAGGAGCCGGGCAGGCGCGCGCTGAGCGTGCACTCGCGACGGGAGGACGCCCCGGAAGGCGCGCCGTGGGTGCGGCACGCGGTCGGATTCCTGACGGAAGCGCTGCCCGAGCCGCCGCACGGCGCGGACCTCGGCGCGTGGCCGCCGGCGGGCGCGGAGGCCGTCGACCTGGCCGGTTTCTACGAGGACCTGGACGGACTCGGCCTGGGCTACGGCCCGGTCTTCCGCGGCCTGCGCTCGGTGTGGCGCAGCGGGGACGACGTCCTCGCCGAGGTCGCACTCGCCGAGGGCACGGAGGCGGACGCGTTCGCCGTGCATCCGGCGCTGCTCGACGCGGCGCTCCACGCGATCGGCGCGGGCGGGCTCGTCCCCGTCACCGACGGGCCGCTGCTGCCCTTCGCCTGGTCCGACGTGGGCGTGCGCGCCGCGGGGGCGACGGCGCTGCGGGTCAAAATCTCTCGCACGGGTACGGACGCGGTGTCACTGACCGTGGCCGACGCCTCGGGCGGTCTGGTGGCCACGGTCGGCTCGCTGTCGCTGCGGCCGGTGTCACGCGAGCAGCTGCTCGCCGCGGACGGCTCCGGGAGTGTCGGCGACTCGCTGTACGGCCTCGCATGGCAGCCCGTGCCCCTTACGGAGGCCGACGCTGTCGACGGGCTCGATGTACGCAGCTACGCGGACCTGGCCGCCCTGTCCGCCGAGCCGGACCTTCCCGATGTCTCGGTGGTCACGGTCGTTCCGTGCCCGGTGGGGTCGGGTGTGGAGTCCGCTGAGCGTGTGCACGGCGTTGTGGGCGGGGTGCTGGCGTTGGTGCAGTGGTGGTTGGGGCAGGAGCGTGGGGGGCGTCTGGTGTTGGTGACGCGTCCGGGTGATCTGGCTCATGCGGCGGTGTGGGGGTTGGTGCGGTCGGCGCAGTCGGAGCATCCGGACCGGATCGTGCTGGTGGAGGCGGAGGACACGGAGGCAGCGGTGCGTGTGCTGCCCGCCGTGCTCGCTTGCGGTGAGCCGCAGTTCGCGGTCCGGGATGCGGGGGTGTTCGTGCCGCGCCTGGTGAGGGTTGCCGGGGCTGTTAGGGGTGTGCCGGACTTCGGTGCCGGCACCGTTTTGGTGACCGGTGCCTCCGGTGCGCTGGGCGGGCTCGTCGCCCGGCACCTGGTCACCGAGCACAAGGTGCGCCGGATCCTGCTGGCGAGCCGGCGGGGCGCGGCGGCCCCCGGCGCGGCCGAGCTGGAGGCCGAACTGGCCGCGTGGGGCGCCGAGGTCACCTGGGCGGCCTGCGACCTCGCGGACAGGGACGCCGTCTCCGCGATGCTGGACCGGCTCGGTGAGCATGCGCTGTCGGCCGTCGTGCACACCGCGGGTGTTCTCGACGACGGGGTCGTCGCCTCGGTCACACCGGAGAGGATGAGGGAGGTCTTCCGCCCCAAGGTGGACGCCGTGCTGAACCTGCACGAGTGCACCCGGGACATGGGCCTGGCCGCCTTCGTGGTGTTCTCGTCCGTCGCCGGCCTGGTCGGCAGCGCCGGCCAGGCCGGCTACGCGGCGGCGAATTCCTTCCTCGACGCCTTCTCGGCGCACCGGCGCCGTGCGGGGCTGCCCGCCACATCGCTGGCATGGGGTGTGTGGGAACAACCCGGTGCGATGACGGACGGCCTCGCCGAGGCCGACCGGGCGCGGATGGCGCGCAGCGGGGTGCTGCCGCTGCCGCCACAGGAAGGGCTGCGGCTGTTCGACGCGGCACTGGCCTTGGACGAGGCGGTGCTCGCCCCGGTCCGCATCGACACCGGTGCGCTGCGCGCCGACGAGGCACCGCCGGTGCTGCGCGCACTCGTGCCGGCCGCGGTCGCCCGCAGGACGGCGCACGCCGCCGCGGCTCCCTCCGCGTCCTCGCTGGCCGAACGCCTGGAGGGGCTGTCGGAGGCCGAGCGCGAGAAGACCGTGCTGGACCTGGTCCGGGCCGAGGTCGCCACGATCCTGGGGCACGCGTCGGACCGTACCGTCCGGCCCGAACACGCCTTCCAGGACCTTGGCTTCGACTCCCTCACGGCCGTCGAACTGCGCAACCGGCTGAACAAGGCCACCGGGCTGCGGCTCCCCGCGACACTGGTCTTCGACCACCCGACACCCGCTCTGCTGGCCCGTCACGTGCTCACGGAGACGGCGGGGACGGCCGAACCGGCCCTAGTGGATTCCCTACTTGCCGATCTGGACAGGGTTGAACAAGAATTGGTCACGAAGTTGTCAGAGAGTGAAGCTCGCGACCGGATCCTGTCAAAGCTCCAGGCCGTGTTGGCAATTGCCGGTGAATCCGGCAACGCCCCGGCACCGGAAAGCCGTGAAATGGGCGGCAGTGATCTGGAATCGGCCACGGACGACGAAGTATTCGATCTTCTCGGCAAGGAATTCGGGATTTCCTGACCGCTCCGGCGTGTCCCGGTGACCCCTTGCCGCATTCCGGATTCCGGCAAGTCTTCGTAGGGGTGGGGGACGATTTCGGTGGCGAACGAGGACAAGCTCCGTTATTTCCTGAAGCGAGTCACCGCAGATCTCCAGGAGACCCGGCGGCGCCTTCGTGACTACGAGGACGCCGCCGGCGAACCGGTGGCCATCATCGCGATGAGCTGCCGCTACCCGGGAGGGGTCGACTCGCCCGAGGACCTGTGGGAGCTGGTGGCCGGCGGCCACGACGCGGTCTCGGAATTTCCCGCCGACCGCGGCTGGGACCTGGACGCGCTCTACGACCCGGACCCGGAGTCCCGCGGGACGAGCTACGCCCGCGAGGGCGCGTTCCTGAGCGACCTGGCACGGTTCGACGCCGGCCTCTTCGGGATCTCGCCCCGCGAGGCACTCGCCATGGACCCCCAGCAACGGCTGCTGCTGGAGACGTCGTGGGAACTCTTCGAGCGGGCCGGCATCGACGCCGCCTCGCTGGCGGGCAGCAGGACCGGTGTGTTCGCCGGCGTGATGAACCACGAGTTCCTCGCCACCCTCCAGAACTCCCCTCAGGACCTGGAGGGTTATCTGGGCACGGGCACCTCGGGCAGTGTCGCCTCCGGCCGGGTGGCCTACACCTTCGGCCTAGAAGGCCCGGCCGTCACGGTCGACACGGCCTGCTCGTCGTCCCTGGTGGCCCTGCACCTGGCCGTCCAGGCGCTGCGCAACGGCGAGTGCTCGCTGGCCGTGGCGGGCGGCGTCACGGCGATGGTCGGCCCCGCCACCTTCGTCGGCTTCAGCCGCCAGCGCGGACTGGCGCCCGACGGCCGCTGCAAGGCGTTCGCGGCCGGCGCCGACGGCACCGGCTGGGGCGAGGGCGCCGGCCTGCTGCTCGTGGAGCGCCTCTCGGACGCCCGCCGCAACGGACACGAGGTCCTCGCGGTCGTCCGGGGTTCCGCCGTCAACCAGGACGGCGCGTCCAACGGCCTGACCGCCCCCAACGGCCCCTCGCAGCAGCGGGTGATCCGCCAGGCCCTGGCCGCCGCCCGGCTGACCTCCGCGCAGGTCGACGCGGTGGAGGCGCACGGCACGGGCACCCGGCTCGGCGACCCGATCGAGGCGCAGGCCCTCCTCGCCACGTACGGGCAGGGCCGTCCCGACGACAAGCCGCTGTGGCTGGGCTCGATCAAGTCCAACATCGGCCACACCCAGGCCGCGGCAGGTGTCGCGGGCGTCATCAAGATGGTCATGGCCATGCGTCACGGCGAACTGCCGCGCACGCTGCACGTCGACGCGCCGTCCCCACACGTCGACTGGTCGGCGGGCGCCGTACGACTGCTCACCGAGCGCACGCCCTGGCCGGCGTCGGACCAGCCGCGCCGGGCCGGCATCTCCTCCTTCGGGATCAGCGGCACCAACGCGCACACGATCATCGAGGAAGCCCCGTCGGCCGCGGCGTTCACACAGGACGCCGAGGCCGATGCCCCTCGGACCCGGGGAGAGGACGCCGAGTCCGAGGTCCCTCGGACACCGGGGGAGGGCGCTGAGGCTCCTCGGACATCGGGGGAGGGCGCGGAGAGTGCCGAGGCCGTCGCCCCGGAGGTCGTGCGCCCGGCCGAGGGCGGACCGGTGCCGTGGGTGATCTCCGGCAAGACCGAGGACGCCCTGCGCGCCCAGGCCGGGCGCCTGCTGTCCCGCACGGACGCCGAAGTCCCCCTGTCCGACGTGGCGTTCTCGCTCGCCACGACGCGCACCGCCCTGGAACACCGTGCGGTCGTCCAGGGCGAGACGGCGGCCGAACTCGCCGAGGGGCTGCGGGCCGTGGTCTCCGGCACCCCGGCCCCCGGCGTCGCGCGCGGCCTCTCCGGCACCGGTGGACGCGTCGCGTTCCTCTTCTCCGGCCAGGGCTCGCAACGCTTGGGTATGGGGCGTGAGTTGTATGCGTCGTACCCGGTGTTCGCCGCCGCGTACGACGAGGTGTGCGCGCTCCTGGACGCGCCGGTCGACGTCGACTCGGAGGAGCTCGACCAGACGGGGGCCACGCAGCCCGCGCTCTTCGCGGTCGAGGTGGCGTTGTTCCGGCTGCTGGAGTCGTGGGGTGTCCGGCCGGACTACGTGGCCGGTCACTCGGTGGGGGAGATCGCGGCCGCGCACGTGGCCGGGGTGTTGTCGCTCGGGGACGCGGCGAAGCTGGTGTCGGCGCGTGCTGCGCTCATGCAGGCGTTGCCGGCGGGCGGGGCGATGGTCGCCGTGGAGGCGACCGAGGACGAGGTGTTACCGCATCTGACCGACGGGGTCGGTGTCGCGGCGGTCAACGGTCCGCGGTCGGTCGTGGTCTCCGGTGCCGAGGACGTGGTCGTCGCGATCGGAGAGGTCTTCCGGGAGCAGGGCCGTAAGACGTCCCGGTTGAAGGTCAGTCACGCGTTTCACTCGCCGTTGATGGATCCGATGCTGGAGGAGTTCGCGCAGGTCGTCCGCGGGCTGACCTTCGAGAAGCCGCAGACGCCGGTGGTCTCCAACCTCACCGGCCGCCTGGCCGAGCCGTACACCCCCGAGTACTGGGTCCGGCACGTCCGCGAAGCGGTCCGTTTCGCCGACGGCGTGCGGACCCTGCACGACCTGGGCGTGACCACGTTCGTCGAGATCGGCCCGGGTGGCGCGCTGAGCGCCCTCACCCAGGGCTGCCTCGAGGACGTCGTCACCGTGCCCGCCCAGCGCGCCGACCGCCCCGAGCGAGCCGCACTGGTCGCCGCCGTCTCCGAACTGCACGCACACGGCGTGTCCCCCGACTGGCACGCCTTCTTCCCCGGCGCCCGCCGCGTCGACCTGCCCACCTACGCCTTCCAGTACGAGCGCTACTGGCTCGACCCCTCACCGGCCGCTCCCGGTGACGTCCGTGCCGCCGGCCTCGGCTCGGCCGACCATCCGCTGCTGGGCGCCGCCGTCTCCCTGGCCGGCGGCGACGAGCGGCTGCTGACCGGTCGGCTGTCTCTGCGGACACACCCGTGGCTGAGCGACCACGCCGTGCTCGGAACCGTACTCCTGCCGGGCACCGCGTTCGTCGAACTGGCCGTGCGCGCCGCCGACGAAGCCGGCTGCGAACTGCTGGACGAACTCACCCTCGAGGCGCCCCTGGTGGTGCCCGAGCGGGGCAGCGTCGCGGTCCAGGTGTGGGTCGGCGCGGCCGACGGCACCGGCCGCAGGCCGCTGACCGTGCACGCGCGCCCCGGGGACGACGCCGACCTGCCGTGGGTGCGCCACGCGAGCGGCTTCGTCACCGAAGGGACCGAAGAGACGGGCGCCGCGGCCGCCGCCCGGGCGCTCACGGCGTGGCCGCCGGCGGGCGCCGAGCCGATCGACCTCGACGGCTTCTACGACCGGTCGGCCGCCCTCGGGCTGGCTTACGGACCGGCGTTCCGCGGACTGCGCAGCGCCTGGCGCGCGGGCGCGGACGTCTTCGCGGAGGTCGCACTCGCCGACGGCACGGACACCGGTTCCTTCCTCCTGCACCCGGCACTGCTGGACGCGGCGTTGCACGCCATCGGCGCGGGTGGTTCCTTCATGGCCGATGCGGACACGCCGCTCCTGCCGTTCGCCTGGTCCGGGGTGTCCGTGCGCGCCACGGGCGCGTCCACCGTACGGGTCAGGCTGGCACCGGCCGGTACGGACACGGTGTCCCTGCTGGTGGCCGACGGCACCGGCGAGCCGGTGGCGTCCGTCGAGTCGCTGACACTGCGCGCGGTGTCGGCCGAGCAGCTCCGCGGGCGCTCCGGGGACGCGATGTTCACCATCGGGCGGGCGCCGCTGACCCTGCCCCGCGACGGCGCGTACGCGGCGCCCCTCGCGTACGCGCCGGACACCGCCGCACTGGCCGAGGCCGACGGAGCGTCGCAGCCGGACGTGGTCGTGGTCCCGTGCCCCGACGGCCCGGAGGGGGCGACCGAGGCCGAGCGGGTCCGTGCGGTCACCACCGAGGTGCTGCGGCTGGTTCAGCGCTGGTTCGCCCAGGCCCGGACGTCGCGCCTCGTGCTGGTGGCGCGCTGTGACGACCTCGCGCACGCCGCGGCGGGCGGACTGGTGCGCTCGGCCCAGGCGGAGAACCCCGGCCGGATCGTGCTGCTCGAAACCGACCGCCCGGACGAGGTGGCCGCTCTGGTTCCCGGCGTCGTGCTGTCCGGCGAGCCCCACGTCGTCGTCCGCGGAGGGGAGGCCGGCGCACCGCGCCTGTCCCGCGCCACCTCCCCGGCACCGGAGGACACGGCCACCGGCCCCGCGAACGAAGCGGCCCATGCCCTCGCCGACACCACCGGCCCTGCCCTCGCCGACGCCACCGGCCCCGCCCTCGCCGACGCGACCGGCCCCGCCAACGGTGATGTCCTCGGTCTCGGCGAGGACGCCGCCTCCACCCTCGCGGACGGTGCACCCCCCACACCGGCCCGCGGCGCTGTCCCAGGGCTCGGTACCGTGCTGCTCACCGGCGCTTCCGGCGCGCTGGGGAAAACCCTCGCCCGTCACCTGGTGACCGGACACGGCGTACGGCGGCTGCTGCTCGTCAGCCGCCGTGGCGCCGACGCCCCGGGCGCGGCGGACCTGAAGGCGCAGCTCGCCTCGCTCGGCGCCGAAGCGACGTGGGCCGCCTGCGACCTCGCCGACCGTGACGCCGTCGCCCGGCTGCTGGACGCCACCCCGGTCGACTCCGTCGTGCACACCGCCGGTGTCCTCGACGACGGTGTGATCGCCGCACTGACCCCGCAGCGCGTGGACGCCGTCCTGGCGCCCAAGGCCGACGCCGTGCTCAACCTGGACGAACTCACCGACGAGAGCACGACGTTCGTGCTGTTCTCCTCCGCCGCGGGCGTCTTCGGCAACCCCGGCCAGGGCAACTACGCCGCGGCCAACGCCTTCCTCGACGCCTTCGCCCGGTACCGCCGCGCCCAGGGGCGGCCCACGGTCTCGCTGGCGTGGGGTCTGTGGGAGCAGGAGGGCGCCATGGCCGACGCCCTCGACGAGGCGGGCAGGTCGCGGATGGCGCGCTCCGGTGTCCTGCCGCTGTCCACCGAGGACGGCCTGCGGCTGTTCGACGCGGCGCTCGCCTCGGACGAGCCCGTGCTCGTACCGGTCCGCCTCGACACCACGGCCCTGCGGAACCGGGCCGCAGGAACCGTACCGGCCCTGCTGCGCGGCCTCGTCCGCCTCCCCAAGCGCGGCACCGCCCAGAAAGCCGCCACCGGCTCCCTGGCCGAACGCCTCACCGGGCCGGCCGGCGACGAGCGCGACGAGGCCCTCCTGGAACTGGTCCGGGCGGAGGTCGCCGCCGTGCTCGGTCACTCCTCGCCCCGCGCCGTCCAGCCCGCGCACGCCTTCCAGGACCTCGGCTTCGACTCGCTGACGGCCGTGGAGCTGCGCAACCGGCTGTCCACCGCCACCGGGCTGCGCCTGCCCGCCACCCTCGTCTTCGACCATCCCACCCCCGCCGCCCTCGCCCGCCACATCGGCACCGAACTCCTGGGCGGGGCCCCGGCCCCCACGGCCAGGGCCGCGGCGCGGCACACCGCGCTCGCCGCCGACGAGCCGATCGCCATCGTCGGCATGAGCTGCCGCCTCCCGGGCGGGGTCCGCTCGCCCGAGGACCTGTGGCGGCTGGTGGCCTCCGGCCGGGACGGCATCACCCGGTTCCCGGACGACCGCGGCTGGGACGTCGACGGGCTCTACGACCCCGACCCCGAGCGCCTCGGCAAGACCTACGCGCGGGACGGCGGCTTTCTGCACGAGGCGGCCGAGTTCGACGCCGGCTTCTTCGGCAT
The DNA here is from genome assembly GCF_040645015.1 of Streptomyces sp. NPDC046881. Taxonomy (NCBI): domain Bacteria; kingdom Bacillati; phylum Actinomycetota; class Actinomycetes; order Kitasatosporales; family Streptomycetaceae; genus Streptomyces; species Streptomyces sp. NPDC046881. Next base: position 14,546 of record NZ_JBEYXJ010000158.1, read on the forward strand.
CAGCCCCCGCGAGGCCCTGGCGATGGACCCGCAGCAGCGGCTGCTGCTGGAGGCGTCCTGGGAAGCGTTCGAACGCGCCGGGATCGCCCCGGCGTCGATGAGGGGCAGCCGTACCGGCGTCTTCACCGGCCTCATGTACCACGACTACGGCCAGGGCCCGCGCGAACTGCCCGAGGGCGTCGAGGGCCTGCTCACCACCGGAGGCTCCGGCAGCGTCGCCTCCGGGCGCGTCTCCTACACCTTCGGCCTGGAGGGCCCCGCCGTCACCATCGACACGGCCTGCTCGTCGTCCCTGGTCGCCCTGCACCTGGCCGTCCAGGCCCTGCGGGCCGGCGAGTGCACGATGGCGCTGGCCGGTGGCGTCACCGTCATGGCCAGTCCGAGCGTCTTCGTGGAGTTCAGCCGGCAGCGCGGTCTGTCGCCCG
>NZ_JBEYXJ010000159.1:0-14862 GCF_040645015.1 Streptomyces sp. NPDC046881
CGTGCTCGTCCGGTTAGCCCCCCAACCCGTTTTCGGGAGGGGGGCCCCGCTGTGGTGCGGGCCCTGGGCCCCCCGGGGGGGTGCCCCCCTGCGGGGCCGCCGGGCGGGCCCCCCCGGCGTCCCGGGGGGGGGCCCGTCCGTCACCGGGTGCCCCCGACTTCTTCGTTTCAGTGGAGAACCGGCGGAACCGGATGCCCTGGCTCATCGAGCCAGACCGTCTCGCCCTCCGGGCTCACCGTGAGTCCGAACCGATCGAAGCCGGGGCGGCCCCGGCTGTCCCACCAGCGGAACGCCGTCTCCACTTCATCCCACAGCTTCCGGGGGCCGGACTGCACGACGTCGAACTCTGTCCGGTCCTTCTCGAAGTCGGCCGTAGCCCACGACGTGACCGCCGTGTCCCGAAGCCACAGGGTGTAAGAGCCGTCCTTGTATGTCTCCATCCAAGGGAACGCGTCGGCCACCTGAACCCCGATGGCGAACATGACCTGCCAGTCGCCCACGCCATCCGGGGAGAGAGCCGTGGTCGACCTGACGCCGTCGGCCGGCCACGGCTTGCCCTTCAGGTACTCGCGAAGGTGCTTTCGCTCCGTGCGCTGGGCACGAAGCCGCATGAACGCCGAGGACCCGAGGAATTTCCCCGACGCCGACCCGTCCGACATCACCGTGAGCCTCACGACCGCTTCCCCGCCGTACGTCGGTCCCCACGGGGCCACGATCACCCCGCCCGGCTTCGTCTGCTCGATCCAGGCGTAAGGGACCCGGCCAATCGAGCACGTCGCAATCACCCGGTCGTAGGGGGCCTCCAGCGCGAATCCGGCTGCTCCGTCACCGACCACGGCCAGTGGTACGAACCCCGCGTCTTGAAGACGCTGCCTGGCGTCCGCCGCCGTGGCTTCGTCCACCTCGACCGTGACGACGTTCTCAGGGCCTACGCGGTGCGACAGCAGCGCGGCGTTCCAGCCGGTCCCCGTCCCGATCTCCAGAACCCGATGGCCTTCATGGACGCTCAGGGCGTCGAGCATCGAGAAGACCATGGTGGGCATGGAGTTGGAGGATGAAGGGATCTTGCCCTTGTCGGGACCGGTGTAGGCGCCGTCGTCCCATTGCGTCGTGATCGGCGCGTCCGTGTAAACGGCGTCCCACCATGCCCGAGAATCCTCGGAACGGATGATCCGGCTCTTCTGCCGGTTGCCGCCCGCGGTACCCGGCCAGATCACATCCGGCACGAACATGTGGCGCGGCGCCTGCTTGAAGGCCGGAAGCCAGTCGGACGTCAGGGCGCCCTTCTCCATCAGCGCGGACGCCAGCCGCTCAGGGCCGGCGTCCGTTCCGTGCTGCTCAGCCATTCAGCGGCCGTCCGCCGGTCCCTGGCCGTCGTTCGTGTTGCCACCTTCGTCCGACCCGCCACCGCCGTGCTTGTTGCCGCTGTCGCTGTCGTCCTGCGGGTTGCCCGGGTCCTCGGCCGTGAGCCACTGCTTACGCATCTGGATACCTCCGGTTGGGTGGTGCCTCTTGAACCGTCCCGCTGTACGCGGAACGGGATGGTGGCGGAGATCAGCGTCCGTCCTCCGGTCGTGCAGACCACGCTAGGAACGGGCCACATCTGGGCTCTACGAAGTTCTACGAAATTGCACGCGACTTAGTCGAGCGTCTCGATGGCCTTCGTGATCAAGGTTCGTGCCGTGGCCCCATAGACCGCAGCTTCCAACAGTCGTTCGAACGCTCTCGCGTACTGCTCGATCTCCGACGGCGCCGTGACATTCACAGCCGCTGTCAGCAGCTCCACCTGGGCTTGTGCGCTGTCGTAGATCGAGAATGTCTCCAGCGGCCACATGTGCCTTGAGGCGGTAAACGGCACGACTCCCAGGGAGACCGCCGGCAGGGACATGATCGACAACAGATGACCCAGTTGCCCGGCCATGACTCCGGTGTCACCGATGCGGTACCGCAAGACGGCTTCCTCGACGAGGATGGCGAACCGGTGATCTCCTTCGCGGAGGACCCGCGCCCGGTCCATGCGGGCGGCCACAGCCTCCGTGACGTCATCGGGCGTCTGCCGGAAGTCGGTGATCTCAGTCAGCAGCGCGGTTGCGTACGCGGGGGTCTGGAGCAGGCCGGGCACCACGTTGGAGCAGTAGATCCGGAAGGTTCGGGTGCGCTCGAAGAGAGGTACGTACGACTCCTGGAGTCGGCGTAGCCCGGTGCGCTGGAGCCGTCGCCACTCGACATACATCGACTCTGCCGAGCGGGACGCGGCGATCAAGTCGGCTGCTTGATCGTCGGCTCCACAGACCCGGCACCAATCGCGAATGTCGGCGTCCGAGGGGGGTGTTACGGCGTTCTCCAGCCGACTCGCCTTGGAGGGATGCCAGCCAGCCTCCACGGCCACCTCACGGGCCTTCAGACCAGCGTCTAGGCGAAGATCCCGAAGGCGCGCTGCAAGCGCCTCACGGGCCGCCTGGACGCTGGACGAAGGGGAACGGGCCATTGGTGCTGTGCGTTCTCAGATCCTGTAGCGGTCGTGCGGAACGGCCCGGTCCCAGACGGCTTCGAACGCCGAGGCGCACAGCTTGACCACCTCGGCGCGGTCGTCCACTTCGTCGCCGAGGTACACGCCCTCACCGGAGAAGTAGCCGAACCTCACCAGCCGGTCATCGAAGCACCAGAAGTCATTGCCAGGGAGTGCCAGATCCGACGCGTTCCGCCGGGGAAGCCAACGGATCTGCTCACCAGCGGCGATGTTGGTGAACGTGCCGTCGTAGAGGTACCGGGTGTACTCGCTCACCGGCTCGGAGACGATCCGGGCGCGGCGGATCACGACACCACGGGCAACCGCCTCGGACACCATGTCGAGCCACGGCCGCCACCAGGACGCTCGGTCGTCAGGGTCCGGCCGATGCCCGGCCTTCCACGCGGCCACGCGCGGAGCCTCGTCCGGGTCGTCGTAGAAGTCGCGCATCTCCAGATGCACGGCGGACCGCCGGCAGTTCGCCAGCAGCTCACTGAACGGTGGGGCCGTCTGCGGCATCACAAGCCTCCCTGATGGCGGCGACCATACGCATAGGCAGCCGGACGACGGTCTCACTGTCGGGGATGGGGCCGGTCTTCAGGCACTCGGCGCGCGTCGCATCGTCCACCGTCCAACCCTGCAACACGATCTCTTGCTTCTCCTCGTCGACCCAGACCGTGGGGCAGTTCGCCCCGTCCGTGTTCGGGTCCTTGGCGATGAACCGTAGCGACACAGCAGCCTCCCGGGCTACGCGGATTGCACGGACTTCTACGCACGGACCCTCCCGATCCTGTCGCGCTGGCGTCAAGGGCGCGCTTCAAGCCACGGGAGCGGGGGCTCATAGCGCCGCCCACGGGACAGCAGCAGACCCCCCGGCGACGCCGAGGGGTCTGTGAGGCTCTCAGGGGTGGCTCAGGACAGGCCGGGGCCCCGTACCGGGATGCTGGTGAACGTCGGCTGCTCGGGTTCCCGTGAAGTGAAGAAGTCGTTGCCCTTGTCGTCCACCACGATGAACGCCGGGAAGTCCTCGACCTCGATCTTCCAGACCGCCTCCATGCCCAGCTCCTCGTACTCCAGGACCTCCACCTTCTTGATGCAGTCCTGGGCGAGGCGGGCGGCCGGGCCGCCGATGGAGCCGAGGTAGAAGCCGCCGTGCGCGGCGCACGCGTCGGTGACCTGCTTGCTGCGGTTGCCCTTGGCGAGCATCACCTTGGAGCCGCCCGCGGCCTGGAACTGCTCGACGTAGGAGTCCATGCGGCCGGCCGTGGTCGGGCCGAAGGAACCGGAGGCGTACCCCTCGGGGGTCTTCGCCGGACCCGCGTAGTACACCGGGTGGTCCTTCAGGTACTGCGGCATCTCCTCGCCCGCGTCCAGCCGCTCCTTGATCTTGGCGTGCGCGATGTCACGGGCCACGACCAGCGGACCGGTCAGCGACAGGCGGGTCTTCACCGGGTACTTGGTCAGCTCGGCGAGGATCGTGTCCATCGGCTGGTTCAGGTCGATCTTCACCACGTCGGAGGCCTCGTCGAGGTGCTCGTCCGTGGTGTCCGGCAGGAAGCGCGCCGGGTCCTTCTCCAGCTGCTCCAGGAAGACGCCCTCGGCGGTGATCTTCGCGACGGCCTGGCGGTCGGCCGAGCAGGAGACGGCGATCGCGACCGGGCAGGACGCGCCGTGCCGCGGCAGGCGGACCACGCGCACGTCGTGGCAGAAGTACTTGCCGCCGAACTGCGCGCCGATGCCGATCTTCTGGGTCAGCTCGAAGACCTTCTGCTCCAGCTCCTTGTCCCGGAAGCCGTGGCCGAGTTCGGAGCCCTCCGCCGGGATCTCGTCCAGGTAGTGCGCGGAGGCGTACTTCGCGGTCTTCAGCGCGTACTCGGCGCTCGTGCCGCCGACGACGATCGCCAGGTGGTAGGGCGGGCAGGCGGCCGTGCCCAGCGAACGGATCTTCTCCTCCAGGAACTTCATCATGGAGGCCTCGTTCAGGACGGCCTTCGTCTCCTGGTACAGGAAGGACTTGTTCGCGGAGCCGCCGCCCTTCGCCATGAACAGGAACTTGTAGGCGCCGCCGTCGGTGGCGTACAGCTCGATCTGCGCCGGCAGGTTGGAGCCGGTGTTCTTCTCCTCCCACATGGTGAGCGGAGCCATCTGCGAGTAGCGCAGGTTCAGCTTGGTGTAGGCGTCGTAGATGCCGCGGCTGAGCGCCTCCTCGTCGCGGCCGGCCGTCAGCACGTTCTGGCCGCGCTTGCCCATCACGATCGCCGTGCCGGTGTCCTGGCACATGGGCAGCACGCCGGCCGCCGCGATGTTCGCGTTCTTCAGCAGGTCCAGCGCGACGAACTTGTCGTTCGCCGAGGCCTCCGGGTCGTCGATGATCCGGCGCAGCTGGGCGAGGTGGGCCGGGCGCAGGTAGTGCTGGATGTCGTGGATGGCCTCCTCGGCGAGCTTGCGCAGCGCCTCGGGCTCCACCGTGAGGAACGTCCGCCCGTCGGGCCCCTCGACCGTGGAGACGCCCTCGGACGTCACCAGCCGGTACGGGGTGGTGTCCTCTCCCTGGGGGAGCAGATCGGTGTACGCGAACTCAGGCATCTCAGCCCATTCCTCACTCTGACGGACGGCGGCCCGCCGACGCTGGCGGGCCCGTCCAGCCTAGAACCTGCCGTCGACGGCGAACCTGTGAGGTAAGGCTCAGTCGGGGGTGTCGCGATCTATCGTGTTTCGGTACGCTGCTGCCGTGGACCTTCAGAAGCAGAACGCACCCACACCCGCAGCCGAGCTGCGCGCCTCCGACGCCGACCGGGACCGGGTCGCCGACATCCTCCGTGAGGCCCTCGCCGAGGGCCGGCTGACCGCCGACGAGCACGCCGAGCGCGTGGACGGGGTGCTGCACGCCAAGACGGTGGGCGAGTTGGAGGTCTTCGTCCGGGACCTGCCCGCCGGCCGGCAGCGCCCCGCCGGGTCCGCGTCCAGGCTCGCGCCGGCGAGCCCCGGCCCGGGGATCCCGGCCGAGGCGGACTCCAGCGTGGTGGCGGTGTTCAGCAGTGCCGTGCGCCGGGGCCGCTGGCGGGCCGGACACCGGCTGCACGCGTACGCCGTGTTCGGCAGCGTCGAGATCGACCTGAGCGAGGCGCTCTTCGAGTACCAGCAGGTGGTGATCAAGGCCGTCTCCGTCTTCGGCGACGTCCAGATCCGCGTCCCGGAGAACGTCTCGCTGCGCGGAAGCGGGGGCGGTGTGCTCGGCAGCTTCGAGGTCAGCCCGCTGGACTCGGCCGACCCCGAGGCGCCGGTGGTCTACGTCGACGGCTGGGCCGTCCTCGGCAACGTGGAGGCGCGGGCCAGGCGGGGCAAGCTGGTGGCGGACATCCTGGAGCGCGTCCAGGACAAGGTCGACCGCAAGCTGCGCAGGCACCTGGGGCACTGACGGCGGCGATCCTGCGCAGGTGGCCGGAGCGGGCAACGTGGTGACGGTGGCACCGCGGCGGGGCGTGAAGAGGCTGCCGCGCGCCTGCGGATGGGAACGCTGTGCATAGGCGCGCGCACAGCGGGTAGGCCTTGCTGCATCGTCTCTCGCTCGCGAAGCCGTCGTCAGGAGTAGACCGTGCTGCAACCGCCGCATTCGTCCTTGCAGGTCGCTGCCGTTCCGGCCCAGCGGGTGCCAGCGCGAGACAGGGATCAAGACGCTCCCTGGCACACCGAGGCGGTGTGCCGGCGCGACGAGGCCGGCCTGTTCTTCGCCCCGTCGAAGGAGCCGACCGCCGCCCGGCTGTCCCGCGAAGAGGCGGCCAAGCGGGTCTGTGCCCGCTGCCCGGTCATGGTCGAGTGCCGTGAACACGCCCTCCTGCAGCCCGAGCCGTACGGCGTCTGGGGCGGCCTGACGGCGGCCGAGCGCCGGGTGGTGCTGGCGCGGCGCCGCAGGCGCGAGATGGAACTGAAGAAGGCGGCACGCGCGACGGCGGCGAACCGCATAGCGGGCTGAGGCACCGAAAAGGAGCGCCCTCTCCGCACAGAGGGCGCTCCTGTGATGCAGGGGCAGGGGCGCGGGGCGCCCCGCAGGACTACTTGGCCCGGTCGAAGTCGATCGCGCTGTAGGCCCGCAGCTTGCTCAGCCGGTGCTCGGAGTAGATCCTCCGCACCGTCCCGGACTTCGACCGCATCACGATCGACTCGGTGAGCGCGGTCTCCGACCGGTACTGCACGCCCCGCAGCAGCTCACCGTCGGTGATGCCGGTCGCCACGAAGAAGACGTTCTCCCCGGACACCAGGTCGTCGGTGGTGAGCACGCGGTCCAGGTCGTGCCCCGCGTCGATGGCCCGCTGCCGCTCCTCGTCGTCCTTGGGCCACAGCTTGCCCTGGATGGTGCCGCCCAGGCACTTCACGGCGCAGGCCGAGATGATGCCCTCCGGCGTGCCGCCGATGCCGAGCAGCAGGTCGACGCCGGTGCCCTCGCGCAGCGCGTACACCGAGCCGGCGACATCGCCGTCCGAGATCAGCTTGATGCGCGCGCCGGCCTCGCGGACCTCACGGATCAGGCCCTCGTGCCGCGGCCGGTCAAGGATGACCACGGTCACGTCCTCCGGCGCGGAGCGCTTGGCCTTCGCGATCCGGCGGATGTTCACCGCGACGGGCGCGTTGATGTCGACGAAGTCGGCCGCCTCGGGGCCGGTGACCAGCTTGTCCATGTAGAACACGGCGGACGGGTCGAACATGGCACCGCGCTCGGCGGCGGCCAGCACGGCGATCGCGTTCGGCATGCCCTTGGCCGTGAGCGTGGTGCCGTCGATCGGGTCGACGGCGATGTCGACCTCGGGGCCGGTGCCATCGCCGACGTGCTCCCCGTTGAAGAGCATCGGGGCCTCGTCCTTCTCGCCCTCGCCGATGACGACCACGCCGTTCATCGACACGGTGGAGACGAGGGTCCGCATGGCGCGCACCGCGGCGCCGTCGGCGCCGTTCTTGTCACCGCGCCCCACCCAGCGGCCCGCGGCCATCGCGGCGGCTTCGGTCACCCGGACGAGTTCCAGGGCGAGGTTGCGGTCGGGAGCTTCGGAGGGAACATCGAGCTCGGACGGCAGGTGATGATTTTCGGTCATCGGAGCGCACCTTTCTGATACGACGACGGCCGGATGAGGGTATTGGACCCTGACTCTATCGCCGGACAGACAAAATGAGCAGGGGACCCCACGGATGAGCGCAATGGGACACCTGCGACGATAGAGGGCGTGGCAGGTTCGAACGGCAAGCAGAAGACGGCCCGGGACATGGTTCTCTCCCTGGCCCTGATCGGCATCGCGGCGGCGGTCGTCTACTTCCTCAGCATCCCGCACGACGATCACGCTCCCGACCTCAAGCGGGTCGACTACCGGGTCGAGCTGCTCACGGCCCGGCGTGCGGCGAGCTACCCGGTGGCCGCACCCGAGGGCCTGCCGAGTACCTGGAAGGCGACCTCCGTACGCTTCCAGGGCCAGGACTCCGACCGCTGGCACCTCGGCTTCCGGACCCCGGACGGCCAGTACGTGCAGGTCGAGCAGTCCACGCAGAAGCGCGCCGACTTCATCGACGAGGCCAGCCAGGGCGGCTCGGCGACGAAGCGGACCGAGACGATCGACGGCCGCACCTGGACCCGCTGGACCGGCGGCCGGTACGACGCCCTGGTCCTGCAGGACACGCCCGGCTCCACCACGGTGGTGGCCGGCACCGGCTCCTTCGAGGAGCTGACGACGATGGCGGCCGCGCTGCGGATGGAGTGACCCGCACCGCCCCGCGTACGCGAAGAGGCCCCCGGCGGCTGCCGGGGGCCTCTCGCTGTGCGGATCCGCTCAGACGGTCGTGACGACGTCCTCGTACGCCAGGCGCGGCGAGCGCGGGAACCAGGCGTCCGGGCCCGGCTTGCCGATGTTGACGACCATCAGCGGGGTGTGGTCGTCGTCCAGGAACTCCTTGCGGACGCCCTCGAAGTCGAAGCCGGTCATCGGGCCGGCGGCGAGACCCGCGGCGCGGACGCCGACGATGAAGTAGGCGGCCTGCAGGGCGGCGTTCAGCGCGGCGGCACCCTCACGGGCCGGGCGCTCACTGAAGAACACGTCCTTGGCCTGCGGGAAGTGCGGGAAGAGGGCCGGCAGCTCCTCGTGGAACTCGTTGTCCGCGGAGAGGATGGCGACCAGCGGGGCGGCGGCCGTCTTCGGCTGGTTGCCCTCGGCCATGAGCTGCACCAGGCGCTCACGGGCCTCGGGGGAGCGGACCAGGGTGATGCGCAGCGGGCTCTGGTTGAAGGCGGTCGGGCCGTACTTGACCAGGTCGTAGATCGCCTGGACCTGCTCCTCGGTCACCGGCTCGTCGGTGAAGGTGTTGGCGGTGCGGGCCTCGCGGAACAGCAGGTCCTGGGCGGCGGGGTCAAGAACGAGAGACATGCGTGGACTTCCTGGTAGACGTCTTCATCCGAGTACCGGACCGCGGTCCGGATCGACTGACGGGACGACACTACGCCAGCGAAGTTCAACCTTCAACCAAAGTGAGGCCGCGGTGAGCCGCCTCACAGCCCGCGGGGCCGGCGCCCTACTCGGCGCCGCCCTCCTCCGCCTCCTCCTCGGCCAGCGCCGCGTCCAGCCGGGCCCGGGCGCCCTCCAGCCAGCGCCGGCACACCTTGGCCAGCTCCTCGCCGCGCTCCCACAGCGCCAGGGACTCCTCCAGCGTCGTACCGCCCGCCTCCAGCCGCCGTACGACCTCGATCAGCTCGTCCCGCGCCTGCTCGTACGAGAGCGCCTCGTCCACCTTGCTCGTCATTCGTCCACCTTTACTGTGAATTCACCGTCGGCGACGCGGGCCCGCAGCGCCTCGCCCGCCGTCACCTCTGCCGGACCGCGCACCACGTGCCCGTCCGCCCGCTGGAGCACCGCGTAACCGCGCTGGAGCGTCGCGGCGGGGGAGAGGGCCACCACGCGCGCGTGCGTGTGCGTCAGCTCCGAGTCCGCGCGGTCCAGCAGGTGCCCCAGGGTCCGCCGGCCGCGGTCGAGGAACGCGGCCACCTGGTCGGAACGCTCGTCGAGCATCCGATGCGGATCCTCCATCGAGGGCCGCGCCAGCGCGTGCGCCAGCCCCCGCTCCTCCCGCTCCAGATACGCGTTCGCGCAGCGACGCGCCCGGTCCCGCAGCATCCGCACCCGCTCCAGCTCCTCGCCGACGTCCGGTACGACCTTCTTCGCCGCGTCCGTCGGGGTGGACGCGCGCAGGTCGGCGACGAGGTCCAGCAGCGGGTTGTCCGGCTCGTGCCCGATCGCGGACACCACGGGCGTACGGCACTCGGCCACGGCCCGCACCAGCTGCTCGTCGGAGAACGGCAGCAGGTCCTCGACGCTGCCGCCGCCGCGCGCGACGATGATCACGTCCACCTCGTCGACCGCGTCCAGCTCCTTGACGGCCTGCACGACCTGGGGCACGGCGTGCACACCCTGCACGGGCACATTGCGCACCTCGAAGCGGACGGCGGGCCAGCGGTGCCGGGCGTTCTCCAGCACGTCCCGCTCCGCGGCGGAGGCCCGGCCGCACACCAGCCCGATCAGCTGCGGCAGGAACGGCAGCGGCTTCTTGCGCTCCGGCGCGAACAGGCCCTCGGCCGCGAGCGCCTTCTTCAGCTGCTCCAGCCGGGCCAGCAGCTCACCGACGCCGACGGGCCTTATCTCGGCGGCCCGCAGGGAGAGCTGGCCCCGGGGCGCGTACCACTCCGGCTTGGCCAGGACGACGACCCGGGCGCCCTCGCCGACGACGTCCGCGACCGCGTCGAAGACCTGGCGGTAGCAGGTCACGCTGACCGAGATGTCGTACGACGGGTCGCGCAGCGTGAGGAACACGACGCCGGCGCCGGGGCGGCGGGACAGCTGCGTGATCTGCCCCTCGACCCACACCGCGCCGAGCCGGTCGATCCAGCCGCCGATCAGCCGGGAGACCTCGCCGACGGGGAGCGGGGCCTCGGGAGACGTGTTCACAGCCATGCGGCGAGCCTAACGGCCGGTGCCGACAGCGCGGCCGTGCTCCGCAGGGGGCCGGGTGCGTTGCCGGGCGCGGGTGGGTGCGCGGCCGGTCGCACGGTTCCCCGCGCCCCCGGGGAGCAGCCGCAGCGCGCAGCGGCTCAGCCCCCGAGGACGCCCCGCCGCGCCCGCCGACCCGCCAGCACCAGCAGACCGATCACCAGCCAGGCGGCACCGACCACCTGCGCCACCGCCGCCGCCTCCACGATGACCGCCACCGTGATCGCCGCCCCCACCTGTACCCCACCACGCGCGCGTGCAGCAGCGTGAACGCGGACAGGGCCCCGATGTCGATCACCGACACCAGCCGGTCCAGGCCGTCGTCCCGCCGCGCCGCCCACCCGGCCGCGACCGGCGTGATCACCGCCGCGCACAGCAGCGCGACCCGGGGCACACCGGCGTGCGTCCGCGACAGCGCCCGGGGCAGCCGCCGGTCGCGGCCCATGGCGAACAGCAGCCGCCCGCCCGCCGCCTGCCCGAGGTCCCGGAAGCCGGGACCGCGCCGCGACCGGGTGTGCGCGACGGTGGCGGAGGCTGTTGTTCCGGTGCCGGACATGCGCACCGGTCTTGCCCGCGGGTGCGCGCGGACGCGATCTCTGCGCCCCGGACGCGGCCTTACGATGGGACGCATGACCGCTTCGTCTGGCCGCCGTGTCCTGCTCGCCGCCCCCCGGGGCTACTGCGCCGGTGTGGACCGCGCCGTGATCGCCGTCGAGAAAGCCCTGGAGCAGTACGGGGCCCCGATCTACGTCCGGCACGAGATCGTCCACAACAAGTACGTCGTGCAGACCCTGGAGAAGAAGGGCGCCATCTTCGTCGAGCGGACGGAGGAGGTGCCGCCGGGCAACATCGTGATGTTCTCCGCGCACGGCGTCGCCCCGGTCGTGCACGAGGAGGCCCGGCAGGGCCGGCTCGCCACCATCGACGCCACCTGCCCCCTGGTCACCAAGGTCCACAAGGAAGCCGTCCGGTACGCGGGCGAGGACTACGACATCCTCCTGATCGGCCACGAGGGCCACGAGGAGGTCATCGGCACCTCCGGCGAGGCCCCCGACCACATCCAGCTGGTCGACGGCCCCGAGGACGTCGAGAAGGTCGAGGTCCGCGACCCGTCGAAGGTCGTCTGGCTCTCCCAGACCACCCTCTCCGTGGACGAGACCATGGAGACCGTCGACGCCCTGAAGACGAAGTTCCCCGGGCTGGTCTCCCCGCCCAGCGACGACATCTGCTACGCCACGCAGAACCGGCAGCTCGCCGTGAAGCAGATGGGCGCCGAGGCGGAGCTGGTCATCGTCGTCGGCTCGCGCAACTCCTCCAACTCCAAGCGGCTGGTCGAGGTCGCCAAGCTCGCCGGCGCCCGCGAGGCCTACCTGGTGGACTTCGCCGACGAGATCGACGAGGCCTGGCTGGAGGGCGTGACCACGGTCGGCGTCACCTCCGGTGCCTCCGTGCCCGAGGTGCTCGTCGAGCAGGTGCTCCAGTGGCTCGCCGAGCGCGGTTACGCGGACGTGGAACTGGTCAAGGCCGCCGAGGAGTCGATCACCTTCTCGCTGCCCAAGGAACTCCGCCGCGACCTGCGCGAGGAGGCGGCGGCCCTGGTCGCCGAGCGCGGCGGAAGCGGTACACCCGAGGCGTGACCGACGGTGGCCCGTCGTAACGTGGAGCCATGCAGATCTTCGGCGTGGACATCGGCGGATCCGGGATCAAGGGCGCCCCAGTGGATCTGGACCGGGGCGACCTGGCCCAGGAGCGTTACAAGGTGCTCACCCCGCACCCGGCGACGCCCGACGGCGTGGCCGACGGGGTCAAGCAGGTCGTGGACCACTTCGGCTGGACCGGCCCGGTCGGGCTGACCTTCCCCGGAGTGGTCACCGGCGGCGCCACGGTCCGGACGGCGGCGAACGTCGACAAGGGCTGGGTCGACACGGACGCGCGCGCGTTGTTCAGCGACAGACTCGGCGGCCTCCCGGTGACCGTCGTCAACGACGCGGACGCGGCGGGCGTCGCCGAGATGGAGTTCGGCGCCGGGCGGGGCCGCCGGGGCCCGGTGATCCTGCTCACCTTCGGCACCGGCATCGGCAGCGCCGTCTTCGTGGACGGCATCCTCCTTCCGAACACCGAGCTGGGCCACCTGGAGCTGAACGGCCACGACGCGGAGAAGCGCGCCTCCAGCAAGGCCAAGGAGGACCACGGCCTCAGCTGGGAGCAGTGGGCCGACCGCGTCCAGAAGTACCTGGCCCATGTGGAGATGCTGTTCTCCCCCGAGCTGTTCATCATCGGCGGCGGCGTCAGCCGCAAGGCCCACAAGTTCCTGCACCTCGTCGAGGGCATCAGGGCCGAGATCGTCCCCGCGCAGCTGCAGAACAACGCGGGGATCGTGGGGGCGGCGATGCGAGCGGCCCAGCACGCCTGAGGCCGCCTCCGGTCATCGCGGGCGGGGGCCGCTCGTGCGGGAGGGCTCCCGCGCGCGGCCCCGGCCCGGCCGCCGTCAGCCCCGTCGTCGGCGGCGCTGCACCCAGCGCACCCGGCGGACGAGCACGATCAGCCCGGCGGCCAGCGTCCCGCCGTACAGCCAGCCCGCCTGGGTGGCGAGGCCGGTGACCAGGCCCATCATGCGGCCGAGCAGCCCCCCGCCGTCGTCGGTGACCGGCAGCAGGCCCACGGCGAAGGCGATCGGTGCGACGACGGGCGCCGTCAGCACGTCCCCGGCGCGTACCCACAGCGCGGTCAGCACGCACACCGGCAGGAACAGCACGCCGTAGGCCGTGAGGGACGCGCCGAACAGCAGCTGGTCCAGGAAGCCGAGCAGGAACATCGCCGCGGCGCAGAACAGCCCGCTGCCGAGGCCGGTCAGCCGGGGGTTCGGCAGCCGGAGGACCGCCGGGCCGGGCCGCACCCCGCCCACCGGCCTGGCGGGCCGGCACTCGCCGCCCGGCCGGCGCCGTGCCTGCGGCGGCAGCGGGGGCGAGGAGGGCGTGCCGCGTCGCGGTCCGTCGTTCGGGGGTCGCGTTCTGTGTTGCTCCACAGGGACCAACCTAGGTCTGTTTATGTGCCCAATCGCGCCCCAGACACGCCGGTGGCGGGAGCTTGGCCCGGCGTTCGACGCTCCCGCGAGGCGGGCGCCCGGGACGCCGTAAACTGGTGGATCGGCCAGTGTCGGTCTCTGGCCCCTGGCAGCCCCTGGCCCCCTCAACTACGGGAAGTCGCAACGTGTCGCTCACGATCGGAATCGTCGGCCTGCCCAATGTCGGCAAGTCGACCCTGTTCAACGCCCTGACCAAGAACGACGTGCTGGCGGCCAACTACCCGTTCGCCACGATCGAGCCCAACGTCGGCGTGGTCGGCGTGCCCGACGGCCGCCTCGCCCAGCTGGCCTCGGTCTTCAAGTCGGAGCGCATCGTTCCCGCCACGGTCGACTTCGTCGACATCGCCGGCATCGTGCGCGGCGCCTCCGAGGGCGAGGGCCTGGGCAACAAGTTCCTCGCGAACATCCGCGAGTCCGACGCGATCTGCCAGGTCATCCGCGCCTTCAAGGACGAGAACGTCGTCCACGTCGACGGCAAGGTATCGCCGAAGGACGACATCGAGACGATCAACACCGAGCTGATCCTCGCCGACCTCCAGACCATCGAGAAGGTCCTGCCCCGGCTCCAGAAGGAGTCGCGGATCAAGAAGGACCTCGCGCCCAAGGTCAAGGCCGTCGAGGAGGCCAAGGAGATCCTGGAGAAGGGCGACACGCTCTTCGCGCACGGCATCGTCCAGGGCAGCGAGCGCGCCGAGCCGCTGCACGACCTGCACCTGCTCACCACCAAGCCCTTCCTCTACGTCTTCAACGTCGACGAGGACGAGCTGGTCGACGAGGACTTCAAGAACGAGCAGCGCGCCCTGGTCGCCCCGGCCGAGGCGATCTTCCTCAACGCCAAGCTGGAGTCCGACCTCGCCGAGCTGGACGAGGAGGAGGCCCTGGAGCTGCTCCAGTCCGTCGGCCAGGACGAGCCCGGCCTGGCCACCCTCGCCCGCGTCGGTTTCAACACCCTCGGCCTCCAGACGTACCTGACGGCCGGCCCCAAGGAGTCCCGCGCCTGGACGATCAAGAAGGGCGCCACGGCCCCCGAGGCGGCCGGTGTCATCCACACCGACTTCCAGAAGGGCTTCATCAAGGCCGAGGTCATCTCCTTCGCCGACCTGGTCGAGACCGGCTCGGTCGCCGAGGCCCGCGCGAAGGGCAAGGCCCGCATGGAGGGCAAGGACTACGTGATGCAGGACGGCGACGTGGTGGAGTTCCGCTTCAACGTCTGATCCGACCCGCGGAACGGTGAGGGCCGGAGCCCCAAG
>NZ_JBEYXJ010000160.1:0-14581 GCF_040645015.1 Streptomyces sp. NPDC046881
CAGCCGCACCACGTTGGCGTGGCTGAGGACGACACCCTTCGGCCGACCCGTCGAACCCGACGTGTAGATGACGTAGACCGCGTTGTCCGGCCCCGTCACCGCAGGCAGCGCTTCCGTCCGCTCCGACTCCAGCGCGTCCAGGACCACCAGCTCGCCCTCGAACCCGTCGAGGAGGTCCGCCTCGGCGCCGGCGGTGACGACGACGCGCACGCCGGCGTCGGACAGCGCGTAGCGCAGCCGCTCGACCGGGTGGGCGCTGTCGAGCGGGACGTAGGCCGCGCCCGCCTTGAGCACGCCGATGAGCGCCGGCACGAGGTCGGGGCCGCGCTCCAGGCACACGCCGACCCGCGACTCGGCTCCCACGCCCAGCGACCGCAGGTGCCAGGCCAGCCGGTTGGCGCGCTCGTCCACCTCCCGGTACGACAGCGACACCCCACCCGCGACCACGGCCACCGCGTCCGGGGTCCGTGCCGCCTGCTCCGCGAACAGGGCGTGCAGGGTGTGGGTCACCGGGCGGGCCGAGGCGGCGGCGTTGTGCGGGCCGGAGACGAGGAAGGTCCGCTCGTCCTCGCCGAGAAGGTCGAGGCGGGACAGCGGTGTCGACTCGTCCTCGACGGCCTGCTGGAGCAGCCGGACGAAGTGGCGGGTCATGCGCTCGACGGTGTCGGCCGTGAACAGGGCGGTGGCGTAGACGAACTGGCCGCTCAGCGTGCCGTCGGGGCCCTGGTTCACCTGGAGTTCGAGGTCGCACTTGGCGATGCCGCCGGTCAGCGGGTACGGCTCGACGGCCAGGCCGGGCAGGCCCATCGTCCCGCCGCCGCGCTCGTGGAAGGTCAGCGCCACCTGGTACAGGGGGGTGCGGGACATGTCCCGCTCGGGCTGGAGTTCGGCGACGAGCCGGGCGAAGGGCACGGCCTGGTGCTCGTGGGCGTCGACGAGGCTCTCCCGGGCGGCGTCGACGAGCCGGGAGAAGCTGGGATCGCCGTCCCAGCGGCCGCGCATGACCAGGTTGTTGATGCCGTAGCCGATCAGCTGCTGCAGTTCGGGGCGGGTGCGACCGGAGACCACGGTGCCGACGGGGATGTCCCGCAGCCCGGTGTAGCGGGCGACGAAGGCCTGGAAGGCGGCGAGGAGGACGGCGAACGGGGTCGCGTCGTGCCGCAGGGCCAGCTCGCGGACCTCGGCGGACAGCCCCGCGGGCAGGGTGAAGGCCACGTCGGCGCCGTCGTGGCTGCGGTACGGCGGCCTCGGGTGGTCGGCCGGCAGATCGGTGGGGGTCAGGTCGGCGAGCGCATTGCGCCAGTGGTCCAGGTGGGCGTCCAGCTCGCCGGCGGCCTCGCCGGCGCGCTGCCAGGCGGCGAAGTCGGCGTACTGCACCGGGAGTTCCGGCAGCGCGGGGTCGCGTCCCTCGGTGAACGCGCCGTACAGGGCGGCGAGTTCGGAGCCGAGGACGCTGGTGGACCAGGCGTCGAAGGCGATGTGGTGGAAGACGACGTACAGGAGGTGGTCGTCGGCGGCGAGCCGGATCAGCCCGGCCCGCACCGGCCAGTCCTGCTCCAGGTCGAACGGGGTGACGGCCGCGGCACGCGCGGACTCGGCGGCGGCGCGCTCGCGTTCCGCGGGCGAGGCGCCGGACGCCTCCTGGAGGGGCAGCGCGACGTCCCGCGGCTCGTCGATGACCTGGACGGGGTCGCCGTCGCTCAGGGTGTAGCGGGTGCGCAGCACCTCGTGCCGGGCGAGCAGCGCGTTCCACGCGCGCGCCAGCGCGTCCGTCTCGAGGTCGCCGCGCAGCCGGAAGGCGAGCGGCACCAGGTACTCGGGGCTGCCCGGTTCCAGCCGGTTGAGGAACCACATCTGCTGCTGGCCGAACGACAGCGGCAGCGGGCCGGAGCGGTCGGCGGGCGCGATCGTGGAGCGGCGGGCCCGGGAACGGCCGCCGAGCCGGGCTCGCAGAAGCCTTTCCTGAAGGGCGTCGACATCAGAGTTCCGCTGGTGGGGTCCGCCGCTCATCCGTATCCCGTCCTCCTGCTGCTGCCGCTCACCGAAGAACCGATCCCGGTCCGCCCGGAATCGGTGGTCGTGCCGAACTACGCTGCCGCGTGCGTCAGTGCGCGGCTTCCTGCTCCATACGGCGGCGCAGACTGAGCGGCCGCATGTCGGTCCACACCTCGCCGATGTACTCCAGGCATTCCGAGCGCTTTCCCTGCTTTCCCTCGGCACGCCATCCGGCGGGCAGTTCGCGGTCCGCCCACCAGATCGAGTACTGCTCCTCGTCGTTGACCACGACGTAATAGAGCTGTTCGTCGTCCCGCTCGTCCGCCATCGCGATTCCTCCGCTGGAAGTGGTGCGTTCAGAATTCCGGGGTCATGCGCGACAGCACTCTTCTGCAGGGCCCGATACTCCGTCTATACGGTCCGATACTCCGTCTATACCGGCGCTATCGGCGTGCTTGCCGGAAGCCCCGGCACCGTCCGCGGGGTGCCGGGAAACGGCTCCGGCCGGAACCCTGGAAGATCGGGCTCCGGCCGGATTGGGGGACGGGGGCGGGGTCAGGTGCGGCGCACGCCCTCGGTGGGGCGGCTCGCGGTGCCGGCGGGACCGGCGGGCGCGGGCCGGGACGTGCCGCCCGGCAGCCGGCGCAGAGCGCGCGGCAGCTCCCAGGCGCGCCTGCCCAGCAGGGCCAGGGCCGCCGGCAGCAGGATGCCGCGCACCAGGGTGGCGTCGATGAGGATGGCCACGGCCATGCCGACGCCCATCATCTTGTTCTCGATCGCGGACAGGGTGATGAAGATCGTGAACACCGCGGTCATGATGACCGCCGCGCTGGTCACCACGCCGGCGCTGGCGGCGACACCGCCGACGACCGCGTCCCGTGGCTCGGCGCCGGCCTGCCGGCGCTCCCTGATCCGGCTCAGGATGAAGATGTGGTAGTCCATGCTGAGCCCGAACAGCACCACGAACATGAACAGCGGCAGCCATTCCGCGACGCCGCCGTACGAGGTGAAGCCGAGCGGCGAGCTGAGGTTCCCGTACTGGAAGACCCAGGTCAGCACGCCGTACGAGGCGCCCATCGACAGCAGGTTGAGGGCGATGGAGACCAGCGGGATGGTCACGGAGCGGAACACCAGGAGCAGCAGGACGAAGGCCAGCACGAGCACGAAGGCGATGACGGCGAAGGTGCGGCCGCTCAGCCGGTCGGCGAAGTCGTGCGCGAACGCCGTCCGTCCGGCGGTGGCGTACTCGACGCCGTCCACCGTGCCGAGGGTGCGGGGCAGGGCGGTGTCGCGCAGGGTCTCCAGCGCCCGGTGGGAGTCCTCGTCGGTGCCGGAGCCGGCCAGCGGCACCCGGACCACCAGGACGTCGTCGACGCGGACCGTGGAGACCGGGCCGAAGAGCCGGCCGTCGCTCGCGGCGATCTCGTCGTGCAACTTGCCGACGGCCGCGCGGACGGCGGGCGTGTCCGGTGAGCCGCCGTCGGTGTTCCACACCGCGATCCGGGCGGGGGTGGGCGACCCGGGGAAGGCGTCCTGCATCCGGATCGCCGCGTCCACGGTGGGCGCGCTGCGCGGCAGGCTGTTGACGACGGCGGCGTCCTGCAGGTGCATGGAGAACATCGGCAGCGCCATGACCACCAGGGCGACGACGGCGGCTCCGCCCCACACCAGGGGCCGCTTGACGACCTTCTGGGCCAGCCGGCGCCAGGTCCGCGACTCCAGCACGGTGGTGCGCCGCTTGCCGAGCCAGGGGATACGGCCCTTGTCCACCCGATGGCCGAGCGCGGCGAGCAGGGCGGGCAGGACGGTGACGGAGCCGATCATCGCCAGGCCGACGATGAGGACCGTGCCGAGGGTGAGCCCGCGGAAGACGTCCAGGCCGCTCAGCAGCAGTCCGCTGACGCAGAGCATGACGGTGATGCCGGAGACGGCGACGACGTGCCCGGAGGTCTTGGCGGTGATGCGCAGCGCCTCGGCGACCGTGCGGCCGGCGGCCCGCTCCTCGCGTTCCCGGCGCAGGTAGAACAGCGAGTAGTCGATGCTGACGGCGACCCCGATCAGCAGGATCATCGAGGAGACCGCGCTGTTGACGGCCACCCACTGGCCGAGCACGCCGATCAGTCCGAAGGCGGCGGCCACGGCGGTGGCGGCGAGCAGCAGCGGAACGGCCGCCGCGACCAGCGCGCCGAACACGATGAGCAGGATGACGAGGGTGATCGGCAGGGAGGTGCTCTCGGCGCTGGCGAAGTCCTCCTTCACCGCGTCGTCGACGGCCCGGGAAAGGCTCTGGTCACCGGCCTGGACGACCCGGATGTCCTTGTGCCGGTCGGCCACCTTGTGCACGGCATCGACCACCGCGTCGAAATGCGCGTCCATTTTCGCGTTGGGTCCGGCGACGAAAAAGGTGACGAGACCGGACCGTCCGTCGGCCGAGATCTGCTGTTCGCCCCGGGGATTCAGCGGGGTGCGCAGCTGGGACACCGCGCCGGGCGTCTTCTCGAATTCGGCGACCAGGTCCTTGACCGCCTGCTGCATTTCCGGGTCGTCCTTGAATTTCGGCCCGTCCTTGTCGCGCGACTGGACGAGGACGTTCTCCAGGACGGGTTCCCAGTCCTTCTGTTCGTTCAGGACCTGCTGGGCCACTCCGGATTCGCCGGGGTCCTTGGTGACGGCGCTGTCGCCGGACACCAGGGACGTGGACAGGACGGCCAGCACCACGAGTGCGAGCCATCCCCCGATGGCCAGTGCGCGGTGCCGGATCGACCAGCCGGCGACGCGTTCGATCAGCGTGCCGTTCTGCAGCTGTAACCGCTTGCCCTTGGGCGGCATGAACTAGGGTCCTTCCGTGAAGGGGGGCTGGTGAGAGACTCGCGTTCGACGCGAGACAGTGCCTCTTCCACCGGGCCGCCGAGTTGCCGCTCGACGGCCCGGGTTCCTTTACGCCGTCACTCGACTTCCTTGAGGATCCGCTCGACCGACCGCATCCGGGTCTGCAGATCGGCCAGGCGTTCGTCGATGCCGGCGAGTTGCTGTACCGCGGAGTCGTGCGACCGGGTGGCCTGCTCCGCGAGTGTCCGGTACTGGTGGTCGCGGGCCAGGATGGCCCGGGCCCGCCAGGTCGTGGCCATGTGCCAGATGACGATGGTGATGACCGCAGCGAACGCACCGACCAAGCCGACGGTGCCGACGACCTCCTGCCAGCCGTGGTAACTCATTGCGGGCTTCCCTTCTCGCCGTCCTCCGGGACGTGTTCGTGGGTGGTGGGGGGTGACAGCGCGTCCGCGATGCTCTGCGGTGTCAGATGGAGCGCGAAGGGGGTCACCTCGTAGAACTTCATCGCCTTCCCGTCGCTCGATATCTCCAGCTGGCCCATGACCAGCCCCGCCGCCTCCAGTCGTCTGAGGTGGGCCTGGAGCAGGGCCCTGCTGATGCCGAGTTCGCGGGCCAGCCGGCTGACGTAGTTGCGGCGCCGGGCGAGAGCGGCCACCACGCCCAGCCGGTGCGGGTTCGCCAGGGTTCCCAGCACACGGGCGAGCCGGTCGGCGGGCAGGGCGTCCGCGGTCGTACCGGGTTCGGTGTCGGGGCCGGCGGAGTCGCAACCGGCGGTGTCGGGACCGGCGGTGTCGGGACCGGCGGTGTCGGGACCGGTGCAGTCGGCTTCCGGGGAGTGGGGGTCCGTGCGGTCGGGACCGTTCATGTCGGCTGTCGGCCGCGTCAGGTCAGTCACCGCGGTCACCGGCACGACGGGGGCTCCACCGCGTCCACGCCCAGCGGACGCCCATGACGGTGCTCGCGGTGAGGACGGAGACGGCGGGCCCCATGCACACCACCATCACGCTGTTGTCGACGAGCCGTCCGCCCAGGTACCCGAGGCCCAGGGTGCAGGACACGAAGACGGCCTCGGCGACCAGGGCGCCGAGGAGGTAGCTGCGCAGCGGGAAGTCCACGATCCCGGCCGTAACGCCGCCGAGGCCGCGGCCGCTGGGCACGAAACGCATCGCGATCACCGAGGGCACGCCGTAGCGCCGGAACCGCTCGGCGGCCCAGTCCAGCATCGAACGGCGCTTCTGCCGGCGGGACATCCAGCGCAGCGCACGGCCACGGGCGAGACACCCCGTCCAAAACATGCTCATGTCACCCAGAACGGTGCTCGCCAATAAGATCACGATCAGGAGCGGCAGGTTCAGGCTGCCGGCCGCGGCGAGGGCGCCCGCGCCGGCCACCAGGGCCGAGTTCGGGATCATGGGCGGCATCGTCACGAGCACGAGCAGCACGTACATCCAGTGCGTACCGTCCACACCGACCAGCTCCCCTCGGTTGTCGCGTGCCTCTCCGCGTCATCACCTGCTTACGGAGACTTGCACGTCCACTGACGCGGAACAACGCGAACGGGCCCACCCCAGGGGGATCTACGGGCCGCCCCCTAGGGGTTCCACCCCGAGACCCTCAGACATCCCCCAGCCACACCCCCGGAACCACCCGGACCCGGCCAAGGAGCGCCCGGCGCAGGGAAGTTGACGGCCGGATCGTCACGCGGTCAGGTCCAGTCACAACTCCAGGCCGGGTGCCTCCGCCTTGTAGGGCCGTGGGCTCGAGGTGCCTGTCGGCGGAGGGGCCACTACGCTCGGAAGTGGATGAGGTCGCGGTTCAGGACACGTCCCGCAACGGGCGCCCGCATCGGTGGGCCTGCCGCCGGACGGCGTGCATCCCCTCGTTTGCACGAGGCGACTCACGAGGCGACCTCGACGGCAGCGCCGCATCCCTCTTCGAAGGACGGCAGCGCCGCATCCCCTTTCGAAGAAAGAGCAGAGCCATGCGAGCACATCGAGCCAAGCGAGCCATCGTCTGCGCCGCGGCCGGCTTCCTGCTGGCCGGCGGCCCCGCGATCGCCATGGCGGGCACGGCCACAGCGGCCGCCCCCACCACGGCGACCGTCTCGGCTCCCGACGGCTGCTGGTGGCACAGCGGCTGGTACGACAGGTACCACCACTGGCACCAGGGCTACTGGGTCTGTCGCTGAACGGCAACGACCGGCAAAACCACCAGGTTTGAGGCTGCCTCCGCTACAGGGGGCAGCCCCAAGGTGTTCGCTCACTCCTCGTCGCTGGTGCGGACCGGGCGCGCGCGGCCGGGCTCGGGGAGTTCGGCCAGCTCGCTCCGCAGCACCAGGACGTCGCCGATGAAGAGGTCGTAGATCAGGATCCCGAGGGCACCGCCGATCAGCGGACCGACGATCGGGATCCACCAGTAGGCGCTGTAGACGCCGGTCACGCTCCCCGGGAAGGCCAGGCCGTCCCAGCCCGCCGCGTAGGTGAACAGGCGCGGGCCGAAGTCGCGGGCGGGGTTGATGGCGTAGCCCGCGTTGGCGCCGTAGGACATGCCGATGGCGGCGACGGCGAAGCCCACGACCAGCGGCCCCAGGTTGGCCTTCACGGCCTGGTTGCGCAGGTCGATGACGGCGGCGATCATCATGAGCAGGAACGCCGTGCCGACGATCTGGTCGATCAGCGGACCCCAGATGCCGCCGTGGAAGTACGCGGCCGGGAAGGTCGCGAAGATGGAGAACGTGGCGTTCGTATGCCCGTTCACCTTCGGCCCCGGCGCCACGCTGTCGTAGGCGTTGATCGCGTTGTGGTAGACGAGGTAGACCAGGGCCGCCCCGGTGAGGGCGCCGACGACCTGCGCGAACCAGTACGGCAGGACCTTGAGCCACGGGAATCCGCGGCGGATGGCCATCGCCAGGGTGACCGCCGGGTTGAGGTGGGCACCGCTGACCCCGCCGGCCACGTAGACGCCGAAGACGACGGCCAGCGCCCAGCCCCAGGTGATGAGCAGCCAGTCGCCGGCGGCGAGGAAGATCGTGGTGGGGGTTTCTGCCCTGCCGGAGCCGGGCAGTGCGGCGACCGCCATCGCGACCACACCGCAGCCGAAGGAGATGAGGACGAAGGTTCCGAGGAACTCCGCCAGACACTCACCCAGCAGTCCGCCCCTGCTCCTGAGGCGGGACGGCTTGACGAGCGGAGGGATTTCCACAGCCATGGAGGCCCCCTTTGAAGAGAGCATTGCGCCCAATATCACCATATTGGCTCACAAAGTCACTCCCCGCAGGGTGACGGCTCGCGCGGGTCAGCTGTCCAGGTCGTCGGCGTAGTGGCGGAAGCCGTGCCGTTCCCGGTGCAGGGTCCACAGGGTCTGCGCGAGGACGTCCGGGTCCTTGCGGGCGTGCCCCGCGGTGATGGTCCCCGGGATCACCAGCTGGGCGACGTGGATGCCCTCCCCGGCCAGCCGGTCGTGCAGCAGGTGGCCGTAGGCGCTCTCCGCGGCGAAGGCGATCGAGGTGCCGGCCCGCTCGGGGTGGGGGACGGCCGCGCTCCCGCCGTTGACGAACAGGATCGTGCCGCGCCCGAGCCGCCGCATCCCCGGCAGCACCTGCTGCACGGCGGCCACCGGCCCGTACACGGAGAACTCGATCGGCCCCACCAGGTCCCGGTGCCCGGTGTCCAGCACGGGCCGCATGAAGTCGCGGTGCGGCACCGGGCTGTACTGGAGCACCTCGACGGTCCCGAGGGCGTCGGCGAGCCGGTGCAGCGCCGCGGCCAGCTCCTCCGGCCGGCGCACGTCGGCGGGGAAGCCGCGCGCGGTGACGCCCTCGGCCGCGAGGCCCTCGACGATCAGGTCCAGCCGTCCCCGGTCCCGGGCGACGAGTCCGACACCGAACCCCTCGCGTCCGAACCGCCGTGCGACGGCGGCCCCGAGTCCCGGCCCGGCTCCCACGATGGCGACACTGTTCATGCCGGGCATCCGTACCGCGCCGGCCGGGACCTCACACCGGTTGCGGCAGCCGCGGTCCGGCGGTCTCCCGTATCCGTGCCGTCTGGACGGCGGTGACCGCCCGCACGGCGAACGCGCCGGCGACGGCGGCGCCGACCACCGCCGCGTCGCTGGCCAGCAGCGGCCACACCTCGGTGTAGGCGCGGGCGATGATCTCGTCGGTGGAGTCCTCGTAGACGATGCCCACCCCGCTCAGCATCCCGAGCAGCCAGAGCCCCCACCACACGTTCACGGAGGCGGGCAGCCGGTGCCCCGGGGCGGAAGCGTGCAACGCGTCGGCGACGATGCCGCGCGGGAACCACAGGTTGACGACCGGGACGATCCAGCCCCCGTACACCCAGATGCCGGCGTACTTCGGCGCCCGGCCGGACAGCAGGCGCGCGTTGTCCCGCAGCCGCACCACCCAGGAGAGGAAGAGCAGGGCGCAGACCAGCACGGCGGCACCGCCGACGGACGTGACGAGGTGGTACGAGTCCTCCAGCGCGGTGAGCGGCCGGTGCACCCCCTCGCCCTGGTCCGGCGGCCCGGAGGCGGGTTCGCCGGCCAGTGCCAGCCGCGTCTCCCACACGCCGCGCACCACCCAGGCGGCGCCCGCGAGCAGCAGCCCGGCGGCGGCCAGCCGCCCCGTCACCCGGACGTCCCGGTACGGCGCCGCCTGCCCGGGAGCCCGCGCCTGCCGCGCGGCCGGCGCGTCCTCGTGTCCCATCGACCATCCCCTTGCCGTGCCCGGGCTCCTCCCCGGTCTCCTCCGGTGAGGACGACGGCACCCGGTCCGCCGTTCCGCCCGGGGAACGTCAGGGGTCAGGCCATCCAGAAGAACACGGCTGTCATGCGCTTCTCCTCCAGCGTGCGGCCGGAGTAACCGGTTGCGCTGTGCACCAGGTTGGCGTGGTAGAGGAGCAGGCGATTGTACCTGTGCGGGACGCGGACGTCCTCCTCGAAGGCGTCCGGGGTGACGTAGCGGGTGCCGAGGGCCTCGACGAGGTTGGTGTGCGGGGCCTGGACGACGTTGCCGCCGAGCCGGCCGCCGGGCAGGGACTGGCGGTAGAAACTGGTGCCGCAGTCCTTGGGCACGTCCGGGTTGAGGTAGAGCACGGCCGCGTACCGGCACAGGGCGCGGGAGTCGGTGTGCGGGCGGGGCTCGCTCTCGCCCTCGCCGACCACCTGCACGCAGTTGTGGTTGAGGGTGCCGCCGCCGGGCGCCTGCTGCACCCACAGCTCCTTCGCCCCGGTCGCCTTCTTCACCAGCCGCTCGACGCGGGCGAGTTCGCCGGGTTCGAGGCCGGGCATCGCACGCAGCCCGGGCCAGGTCTCGGAGGTGTACGGATATCCCCGCACCCAGTCGTCCTTGTCCAGGCACCGCTGCCGTACCGCGTCGACGCCGGGCAGGACGTCGTCCAGCACCCAGTAGTCGCGGCCCTTGGTGGGCTTGCGGTAGGGCAGGACGGGCAGCGCGGCCGGCGGGCGGGGCGGGGGCTGTGGGGGCATGCGGCGAATCTAGGGGCGGGCCCGGTCTGCCTTCTCCCGCGGACAGGTCAACCTTCCGCCCAGGAACGATCAACCGTTCGCCAACAGGCTTCGGTGATTCTTTACCCGGCGGCACCGAGACGAACGGCCTTCGCATCCGTACTGCTGTGCGTCGGAACCGCCCACGGGCGGGAACCCCTGCAGGAGGAACGGTGCGCTTTTCGCGGAACGCGACGGGAACGCTCTTCGTGGGCGGTGCGATGGCCCTGACCCTCACCGCTCTCGCCTACCCGGGCATGCTCGGCCTGGACAAGGTCTCCACCGCCCAGGACCGTGTCATCGCCAACACCCAGTGGGGCCCCCTCACCGAGCAGGACCGGGACTTCGTGGTGAAGGTGCGTGCGGCGGGTCTGTGGGAGTACCCGGTGGGCCAGATCGGGCTGCAGAAGGGCGGCTCCAAGGCGGTGATCACGGCCAGCCAGCACCTGATCGACGGGCACGCGGCGCTGGACACCACCTGCCGCAAGATCGCGCCGATGCTGAACATCACGCTGCCCAACGTGGCGAGCCCCCAGCAGGAGGGCTTCGTGAACACGTTGAAGTCGGACACCGGCAAGCAGTTCGACACCGACTTCGCCAACATCCTGCGCATGACGCACGGTTCGATCTTCAACGCGATCGCGAAGATCCGCTCCACCACCAAGAACTCGTTGATCCGGGCCCTCGCCGACCAGGCCAACGACACCGTGCTCGACCACATGACCGTGATGGAGAAGACGGGTCTGGTCGACTTCGACCAGACCCTGTTCCAGCAGACCACCCCGCCGAAGCTGCCCAACTCGGACCTGACCCCGCCGGCCCCGGCCCCCGGCCAGCCGGAGGTGGTGCTCACCCCGCCGGCGACCGCCACCGCCAGCCCGGTGGACATCAGCGGCCTCATCAGCGGCGGCGGCGCCCCGGCCGCGGGGGCGAGCCCGGACCCGGCTCCGACGGGGGGCTGAGGTCTTTCACACGACAGGGCCTAGCCCAGCCACACGGTGGTGTCCGGCGGGAGGGTCCTGTCCGTCGGCAGGGGTGTGCTGGCCAGCAGGACCTCGCCCGGCGGCAGCGGGACCGGGTCCGGGCCGAGGTTGGTGACGTTGCGCCAGCCCTCGGTGCGGGCGAAGTCCAGCACGCCGGCGGGCGTGTCCGGCGTCCAGGCCAGCGTCTCCCCCTCCAGCAGCTTGCGGCGCAGCCGCAGCGCCGTGCGGTACAGCTCCAGCGTGGAGCCCTCGGCGCCGGCCTGCGCCTCGACGGCGTACGCCGCGAACGACGCCGGCTGCGGCAGCCAGCCGGCCCCGGGCCCGAAGCCGTACGACGGTCCGGTCGTCGTCCACGGCAGCGGCACCCGGCAGCCGTCGCGGCCCTTGCGGACATGGCCGGTCTGCTCCCAGATCGGGTCCTGGAGCACCTCGGTGGGCAGGTCGGCGACCTCGGGCAGGCCGAGTTCCTCGCCCTGGTAGAGGTACGCCGACCCGGGCAGCGCCAGCATCAGCAGGCTCGCCGCCCGCGCCCGGCGCAGTCCGGCCGCCGGGTCGACCGCGGGCGCGGTGCCCTGGGAGAGCAGCCAGGCGGCCGGATCGGTGCCGGGCGGCAGCATGAGCCGGGAGGCGTGCCGTACGACGTCGTGGTTGGACAGCACCCAGGTCGCGGAGGCTCCGGCGGTGTGGGCCGTGGCCAGCGAGGCGGTGATGACGTCCCGCAGCTCCTCGGCATCCCAGCGCGCCTCCAGGTACTCGAAGTTGAACGCCTGGCCCAGTTCGTCCGGGCGGGCGTACAGGGCCCGGCGGGCGCCCGGCACCCAGGCCTCGGCGACGGCCGTGCGGGGCGGGCTGTAGGCGTCGAAGAGCTTGCGCCAGTCGCGGTAGATCTCGTGCACCTCGTCGCGGTCCCAGTACGGGTGGCTGCCCGGCGCCACCCGGGGCAGCGCCTCCTCGCCGGTCGCGCCGATGTCGCCGACGTCCCGCAGCGGCTCGGTGAGGTCCTTGGCCAGGCCGTGGGCGACGTCGACGCGGAAGCCGTCCACGCCCCGGTCGGACCAGAACCGCAGGGTGGTGCGGAAGTCGGCGCGGACCTCCTCGTTGTCCCAGTTGAGGTCGGGCTGCTCGGGGGCGAAGAGGTGCAGGTACCACTCCCCGTCCGGCACCCGCCGCCAGGCGCTGCCGCCGAACACCGACTGCCAGTCGCTGGGCGGCAGTTCCCCGTGCGCCCCGCGCCCCGGCCGGAAGACGTAGCGTTCCCGGGCGGCCGAGCCGGGCCCGGCCCGCAGCGCCTCCTGGAACCAGGGGTGCAGGTGCGAGGTGTGGTTGGGGACGATGTCCACGACGACCTTGAGCCCGAGCCGGTGCGCCTCGGCGACCAGGGCGTCGAAGTCCTCCAGCGTGCCGAGGCGCTCGTCGACCCCGCGCGGGTCGATGACGTCGTAGCCGCCGTCGGCGAGTTCGGAGGGGTAGAAGGGGCTCAGCCACAGGGCGTCCACGCCGAGCGCGGCCACGTGGTCCATCCGCTCGGCGATGCCCCGCAGGTCGCCGAGGCCGTCACCGTCGGCGTCGGCGAAACTGCGCGGATAGACCTGGTAGATGACGGCCTGCCGCCACCAGTCGGGGTTCCTGGACGAGAGGTCCGGCGAGTGGTCTGCCATACGGGCTCCCATGGGGGGACGGACGACGGTACGGAATCTGTATCTGTCCACATTGCCCGGAAAGGGAACGCGCGGTACGGCGCCACGCGACGGACGGCGCAGGGCGCACAGCGTTTGTGATCTTGCCTACCCGCGCCGGTAGGCGGCTATGCAGGAAACCGCGTGCCCGCCTACGGTGGACGGGCCGTGGTGTTCGGGAAGTCGATGGAAGGTCGACGCGGCCCTCGCCACTGTGATCGGGGAGTTCCCGTTCCGTCCGGCATCCGCCGGGCCACTGGTCGTACGACCGGGAAGGCAGGGACGGCGGACGTTCGACCCGTCAGCCAGGAGACCGGCCACGGCAGTCACGAAGTGATCCACGAGGTGTTGGAGCGTGAACCCGATGGCCGATGCTGCGTCTTTCCGCTGGCGGCGCGAGGACACCGTCAAGACGGTGGGGCTGATGGCGGTGATCGTCGCCCTGCACGTCGTCGCCTTCGGGATCCTGTACCTCCTGGTCGCGCCCCGCCACTACAAGGTGGGCACCGACGTGTTCGGGGTGGGCCTCGGCATCACGGCCTACACCCTCGGCATGCGGCACGCGTTCGACGCCGATCACATCGCCGCGATCGACAACACCACGCGCAAGCTGATGGCCGACGGCAAGCGGCCGGTGTCGGTGGGGTTCTGGTTCGCGCTCGGGCACTCCAGTGTCGTGGTGCTGCTGGCCCTGCTCATCGCGGGCGGCACCTCGCTGGCGGGGAAGGTGACGAACGAGGGGTCCACCACCCACCAGGTGCTGGGCTTCCTCGGCACGACGGTCTCCGGGACGTTCCTGTACCTCATCGCCGCGCTCAACCTGGTGGCGCTGCTCGGCATCCTCAAGGTGTTCCGGGCGATGCGCGCGGGGGCGTACGACGAGAAGGAGCTGGAGCAGCACCTGGACTCGCGGGGCTTCATGAACCGCGTGCTCGGGCGGCTCACCAGGTCCGTCTCGCGCCCGGGGCAGATGTACCCGCTGGGTTTCCTGTTCGGGCTCGGCTTCGACACGGCCACCGAGGTCACGCTGATGGTGATGGCGGGCTCGGGCGCGGCGGCCGGGCTGCCCTGGTACGCGATCCTCTGCCTGCCCCTGCTCTTCGCCGCCGGGATGAGCCTGTTCGACACGCTCGACGGCACGTTCATGAACTTCGCCTACCAGTGGGCGTTCTCCAACCCGGTCCGCAAGGTCTTCTACAACCTCGCCATCACCGGCCTGTCCATCGCCGTGGCCTTCTTCATCGGCACCATCGAGCTGGTCGGCGTCCTGCACGAGAAGTTCGGCCTGCACGACGACGTCACCGGCTGGATCGCCGGCCTCGACCTGGACAACGTCGGCTACCTCATCGTCGGCCTGTTCGTGGTGGTGTGGGCGGCGGCGCTGGCGTACTGGAAGGTCGCCCGGGTCGAGGAGCGCTGGACGGCCACCGCCACCGCCGCCGAGTAGCCGGTCCTAGGCGGTGTCTTCAAATGATCAGCGTTGGTGGATCATGGCGTCGTGATACGTCGCCATGAACTGTCCGATGCCGAGTGGGAGTTCGTCCGGCCGCTGCTGCCCGAGTCGTTGCAGGGGCGGAAGCGGCTGGACGA
>NZ_JBEYXJ010000161.1:0-14499 GCF_040645015.1 Streptomyces sp. NPDC046881
GTCGTGGGGCACGATCCTGCTGGGAGAGCCGCACAGTAAGGCCCGGCCGAGGTTCGACAAGGACGGCCACGCCTACAAGGACCCGGCCGACGCGGCGGCCGAGCAGGCCACGCAGTGGCGGATGCGGCAGTTCTGGCGGCGCGGCCCGCTCACCGGGAACGTGGCGCTCGGCTGCGTCTTCTTCCGGTCGACGCGGCAGGAGATCGACTCCGACAACATGCTCAAGCACATCTGCGACGCCGGGAACGGCCTGTTGTGGCTGGACGACTCGCAGATCACCGCGAAGTACGGCGGGATCGAGCTCGACACCGGCAACCCGCGCACGATCCTCGTGATGGCGCCGCACGTCTCCACGATGCAGCGCGGCACGGACTACGTCCGCGACTGCGAGGGCTGCGGCGGGAAGTTCACGCCGACCCGGTACACGCAGAAGTGCTGTTCCCGTGAGTGCGTGCCCGCCGCCCGCCGGGCGAAGGCAGGCCGGCCATGAGGGCTTCGTGGGAGAACATCGCGCACGTTCTGAAGAGCGAAGTCGTGTCCGACGTCGAGCTGTCCTACCGGCTCGGCTGCCGCCGCGGCCTCGTCGCCCAGGTCCGCGCCGACCTCGGTCTGGCGCCGATGCCGCTCCCGGCGGCGAGGGGCAAGATGTCGCCGGAACTCGTGGTGATGATGAACGCCCTGCTGACGGCGGGCGGGCACCGGCGGTGGAACGGGCGGCGCAGCAGCGACGGCGTGCCCCTCGTCGACCACTTCACCACCGCGGCCCGGGTCGTGTTCCGCATGACGCACGGCCGCGAGCCCGAGGGCCAGGTGCGGGTGGGCTGTGCCATAAAGCACTGCGTCGAAGGCACGCACCTCGTCGACCGGGTCATGCGCGAGGACGTGCGCGCCTTGGACACGGCCGGTGGTGCGAGATGAACCCGCAGCTGTGGGAGAGCATCGCCCGCGCCCTCAAGACCGCCGGGGGACCCGTCTCGAACGAGGCGGTATCCCGGCGGCTGGGCTGCGCGCGGCGCTCCGTGGCCCAGGTCCGCTTGGACCTGGGCCTTCGGCCGTATCGCATTGAGCATCGCGGCGGCTGGACCCTGGCCGACTTCGAGGAGATGTCGGTCGAGCTGCGCGGCGGTCACCGCCGTTGGCGCGGTCGGCACAACACGCACGGCGTTCCGATGGCCGGGCAACACCTCACGGCGTACCGGCTGTCGTTCCGGCTGCACCACGGACGCGAGCCGGTCGGGAAGGTCACCGGCACGTGCCGGTTGAACCGGTGCGTGGCGGGCGGCCACCTCGCGGACTCGGTGCTGCGGGTCGCGCCGCCGGTGGACCTGGCGGCGCTCACCGAACTGCCCGCCGAGGCCACCGTCCAGGGCATGGACGTGGTGGCGATCCGCCGCTGCCTGCGCGGCCCGCAGCCGTGGCCGGAGCTCGACCTGCGCGAGGCCCGCTTCGCGTTCCGCTTCTCCGACCCGGAGATGTCGGCGGCCGACCTCGGCCGCCGGCTCGGCGTGCGCCCGGAAACCGTCCAGCGGTGGCGCACCAAGGGGGCACCGCCGTGCTGACTCTCCTCCTGGTCGTCGTCGAAGTCGGCGAAGCCGTCCGTACGGGCCTCGCCCACCTGCACGTGTGGGGGCCGCCGCTCGCGGCCACCACCGCGGCCGTCGCCGTGGCCAAGACAGCCCCGGACGCCGTCCGGACGCGCGTCCGGACGGGCCTCCGGACGCCGTCCGCCGCCTTCGCGGCCAGGCCCCGCCCCACCCCGCTGACCTGCCCGGACGTGCGTCCGGACGCGTCGGCGGATGCTCGTCCGGACGCGTCCGGACCTGGCTCAGGAGGAGGTTCCTGATGCATCAGCCTCGTATCCCTCACGCCGCCCCCGCCGACTCGCTGCCCCGGCCGCCGCACTGGGACGACCAGGCGGCCTGCAAGACCACCGACAAACCCGACTACTGGTTCGCCGACGGAGACGACCCCACAGCCGTCGCCCAGCGCCAAGAGGCCAAGAAGGTGTGCGCCCGCTGCCCGTCCCGCACGCCGTGCTTGCACGCCGCACTCGAGCGCCGGGAGCCGTCCGGCGTCTGGGGCGGTCTCGACGCCGACGAACGCAACACGCTCACCCTGCTCCCCACGGCCCGCGAGCCCGCCACCGAGGAGGCCACGGATGGGCCGCCAGCCAAAACGGCCTGAACTCCCGGCGACCGGAGTCCTGGACTGGTCGGAACGCGGCCACTGGAAGCGCAAGGCCCTGCCCTGCCGGTACCAGTGCGGCGGCCTCCCCACCCACCTCCGAGACAGCAGCGGCAGCCCGGCGCACAAGGTGTGCGCCGAGCGGGCCGTCGTCCAGCAGATCCAGGAGTACGCGGAGGCGTACGAGAACGAGAGGTTCCTCATCACGTGAAAAGCACCCGACAGCCCCGCCTCACAGGCGAGGCCCGCCAGGCCAAGGCCCTGGAACTGAAGGGCCGGTACTACGCCGGCTCCTCCATCCGGAACCTCGCCGACCAGACCGGCTACGCGTACGGCACCGTCCGCAACCTCCTCGTCCTCGCCAAGGCCCAGCTTCGCCCGCGCGGCGGCGGACGCCCGCGCCCCATCGAGGAGAAGACCGCGTGAGCCCGAACCCGTGGAGCCCGCGGGCCCTGATCGGGCTCGCCGCGCTCGTCATCGTCTTCGGCGTGGGCGTCGCCTACTGCGACAACCACGACCAGGCGCAGGCCCCGGCCGACCCGTGCGCCGACGTCGCCTACGCCCTCCCGGCCGGGCCCATCCAGGGCACGAAGTCGTCCAGCAGCAGCCGGAAGAACGGCGACGCGCCCCCGGCCCGGGTCAGCAAGGACCCGCGCCCGGCGGCCACCGCAGTGGCCAAGCCGTCCCCGTCGACCAGCAGCCACCGGCCGCGCAGCCACATCGACCTCGACCTGGACGGCTGCTGATGACCACACGCCGCCCCGATCTGACCTGACTCCAGCCCCACCCAGGAGCCCCCCAGTGAACAGCGCCACCCTGCAATACCTGGCCTCCGTGCCCGCCCCGCCCCGGCTCGCCCGCCTCCCGCGCGACAAGCACGGCCGCCTGGTGCCGTGGTTCGTGGGCTACGTCGACGGCCAGCCCGACCACCGCGTGGTCAGGCCCGGCGGCATCACCGAAGCCCTCCGCTTCAACCAGTGCTTCCTGTGCGGCCAGGCCCTCGGCGCCTACAAGGCGTTCGTCCTTGGACCGATGTGCACCATCAACCGGGTGTCGGCAGAGCCGCCGTCGCACAAGGACTGTGCCGAGTACGCGGCCCGCGCCTGCCCGTTCCTCACCCACCCGCACATGCGGCGCCGCGACAACCTGCCCGAGGACACCGTCGAACCGGACGGCACGATGTGCCCCCGCAACCCGGGCGTCTGCGTGGTCTGGACGACCCGCCGGTTCGACAAGAAGCCGATGCTCCAGCTGTTCGACGTCGGCGACCCGACCGAGGTCACCTGGTGGCGCGAGGGACGGCCCGCCACGTACGGCGAGGCCCTCGACGGCCTCGTGGCCGGTCTCGGCGTCCTCCAGGAGGAGGCGGAGAAGGACCCGCGGCCGTTGCTCGCCCGCGCCAGCCTCACCCACCAGTACGAGGCCGCGCTCCTCCACCTCCCCGGGAACGCCGCATGATGACCTCGGAGGAGGCCGCCAAGCTCATCCACGAGGCGCTCAGCGCGGCCATCGCCGCCGACGGCGACCGCGCGGCCGACCTGGTCGCGCGGCTCGGCGTCGACAGCGACGCGGCCCGCATGCTCGGCGTCTGCTACGCCTTCGCCGAGGCCGGTCACAAGGCGCTGCGGATGATGTACGGCGACCAGGCGCCGAACCCGCTGCGCGGCGACTTCTGGATGATCGAGCCGCTGGAGCCCGGCGCGCTCGACGACCCCGTGAAGGGCTTCGCCTCACGGTTCTTCGTCGCCTACTGCAACGGCGACCGCGACACCGCCCGCGCGCACTGGGAGACCGCCTTGGAGGCCGGTCCCAAGGTGTTCGTCGGCGGGGTCTGCCAGCTCCTCGTCGACGTCGCCGGCCTGTGCCGCACGGCCACCGAGCCGAAAGAGGCAGGCGGATGAGAGCGCGCGCGGTGTCGTCAGGAGTCCGCTGCGGTGGACTCCGCGGCCGGCGTGACCTGGATGCCCAGAGCCTCCAGGGCGCGCTCGTAGAAGTCCATCGACACGATCGCGGCCACCCTCTTGCCACGGCTGGTGAGCACAGTCGGCTCGTCGCTGTAGCGGGCGCGACCGATGGCATCGGCGAACGAGTTGCGCACTTCGGCAATCGACGCCTCGTGCTCGAACTTCGGGGGCTGTGGTGCGGTCATGCACGCAGTGTACGACGCGACGATCATAGTAGTCACGTACATGGTGGCTTTTATGTACATGAGAGCTATCATGGAACCGTGATCAAGGAAACGAGCCTCGAACACCTTCCACCGGCGCCCTGGCCGGACGACGCCCAGTAGCCACCGCCCCAGACCCCCAAGAGAGGAGGTGACCAATGGACGAATGGGCTCCCGACATCCCGCAGACCGTCCGCTCTGAGCTGCCCCCGTTCGGCATCAAGCCGCACTGGGTGACGTTCGGGTTCTCGACCCCTGCGAACCGGCTTTACGACCTCTACAACGCCCACGTCGACCGAAGCCGGGCCGACCTGGTGGTGTGGCCGACGCTAGATGACCTGGCGAAGATGATGGGCCTCTCCCGAGGCGACAAAGTCACGCCGTACATGCGGGAGTTGGAGGCTGGCGGCGCTGTCTCCGTGCAGACCGTGACGAAGACGGGAGGCAAGGGCCGCCGGTACATCATCACGCTCAAGGTGCACCCGCCCGCCGGTTTCACCGGCCCCCTGCAAACGAGCGACTGGTACGACACCCACCGGGCGAGCCAGCCAGGCAAGACGACCATGGCCGACCGTGCCCGAAACGGTCGCACCGAGGAACCAGTAAGCGGAGAGGTACCCCCTCCTGAGGGGGTGTACGTAGGCCCCCAGGATGGGGACGACGTACACCCCCCACAGGGGGGCGTAACTAAGAACCAGTCCAACCAGAACCAGAAGAAGACGGCGCCTGCGGCGCGAAGCGCTGGTGACGCCCGTAGGGCCTCTACCGGTAGTAGCGCGGGCGCTGCGCAAGGCGGCTCCGCCGCGACGGAAAAGCGAGCGCCCTCGAGGAAGAAGACCCGGCTGAGCCCGGTCGAGACTGCGCTCGTCGCCGTGGTCGAGCGGGCGGTGCCGCCGTCGCTGCTGGAGCTGCTGAGCGGCCAGAAGGTGCCGCACTGCTGGCGGGTGTCGGTGCTGCGGGAGCTGGAGCACCGCACGGCGGAGCAGCTCGCGGACCGTGTGGCCCGCCGCTGGGTGCGTCACCGGTACCAGAGCCACCTGCTGGCCGGTCGCGGCATCGACAACCCGTACAAGGTCCTCCAGGCGCTCGTACGGGCCGGTGAGTGCCCGGACGCCGGGTGTGAGGACGGCGAGCTGATCGACACGGGCGCGGACTGCCGGACGTGCCAGGAGCGCAAGGCTCGGCGCGGCCCGGGTGGCTCGGTGCCGACGCAGCGCACCGGAGGCCGGGCCTGGTGGGAGTGCCGGACGTGCCGGAACCCCAAGCCGGTGCGGCGGGAGTCGGAGCCGGAAGACCGCGTGTGCCAGGACTGCAACCGCGAGGCCGCTTTGGTCTGCGAGGCCCTCGCCGCCCGCTGGAACACCCCCGTCACGGAGGACGTGAACGACCGATGAGCAACCTGACGACCGAGCTGGGGGGCGCGCTGCGGTCCCTGGGCGAGCACGGCGAGCACCTGCTCGCGTTCGAGGCCGCGCCCGAGCAGCTCGACGAGATCGGCGAGGGCCTGGAGAACGCCCGCCGGCTGCTGACCGCGGTGCGCGCGGAGCTGTCGCCGACCGGCTGCCGGATCCACCCGGCGGCGCCGCCGGACCCGGCGAGCGGGGCGGCGTGCCTGTTCTGCGCGACGAACCGGCGCCGGGGCCAGGTGGCTGCCGAGCCCGCCGCGGTGGTGTCGCTGGACGACGTGTGCCGGGCGGTCGCCGAGCACGGCCAGGACGAGGCCGTACGCCGGTTCGGGGCCCGCACGGTGACCCGGGCGCTGCTGCGCTGCCGGTTCGACCCGATGCTGACCGAGGAGTCCGCGTGACCGAGCAGCCGACGCCACGCCAGCAAGCCGCCCAGGCGCTCACCGACTTCGACCGGGCGGTGCACGACCCGAGCCGGACCGTGGACCCGGTGGGGGCGCTGTTCCAGGCGCTCGGCGCGGCCACGGCCCAGCACCACCAGGAGATGCGGGCGGCGCGGACGCGGTGGCGGAACCGGCCGGAGGTGAAGGCCCGCCGGTCGGCCGCCGCGAAGAAGGCGGCCGCGACCCGGGCGGCGCGGAAGGCTGCCGAGCGGGCCGCGTGGGCGGCCGAGGACGAGCGGGATGCGCGGGTGCCGGAAGTGCACTGCCCGCACATGGACTTCGTGCCGTACGGCAGCGGCGAGACCGAATGCGTCCTGGCGCCGGGCCACCGAGGCGAGGACCACGAGGACATCGACGGCCACACCTGGCCGAGCGACGACTGCAACGAAGACGACTGCGGAGAGACCTGTGGGTTCTGAACCGACCATGACCGCGCCGCTGCTCGTCGAGGAGGCCCTGAACCGGGCGCTCGCCGGCGACCCGCACAGCGGCGGGATGCTCCTCGTCCCGCTGATCGAGGACAGCCGCCGGGAGTGCTTCGCGCTGTGCGTGATGCTCGCGGTGACCAGCGCGCACGGGCTGAAGCGCGGCGCTGACGGCATGTTCGTGCTGCTGGTCGAGGACGTGGAGACCGGCCTTCCCGCCCATCCCGAGGATCTGCCGCCGCACGTGCAGTTCGCGGCCCAGTTCGTCACCGCGTGGGCCAACGAGGACCACGACGGCGCACAGGCCCTGTTCGACGCCCTCGCGGTGGACATCGACTCCGAGGCCGGTATGGGCCGTGTCGTGGACGGCGTGATCGCGCTGTACGGCATGGCGATCGCCTCGGTCCGCGCGCTCATCGAGGAGCAGCGCAACAACCCCAACCAGGAAGAGAACCGATGACTCAGCAGACCCCGCAGGCCGGCGACATCGTCCGCGTCACGTACGCGGCGGTGTGGGCCCCGGAAGACGGCGACCCCCGCATGGTGCTCACCGGCAACGGCGACGGCGACCGCTGGCACAACATCGTCCCCGAAGGGGCGGAGATCGAGGTCGTTCTCCCGGCCGGTGCCCTGCCCGAGGACAAGTCGCCCTCGCTCTGCCAGCAGAACCGCCGCGGCGACCAGCGGGTGCCGCAGCCGCACTTCTACCAGCCCGGCGAGGACGGCCACCGCTGTGTGTTCTGCAGCACGCCCACCCACTGGGGCGGCGAGCCCGCCAGGGCGTACCGCACGCCGGACGGCCGCGTCTGGACGAAGGCCAGCGAGACCACCGAGGACGGCGTCCCCCTGTACGAGGCGCCGTTCGTCGGCACCCGGTACACCGCGCTCGCGCTGGAGAAGCTGCACGGCGACATCGAGCCGGTCGACCAGGCCGAGGCACCGCCGTACGTCCTGAACTCGCGGTCGGTGAACCAGAGCCCGGCCACGGCGGTCAAGCACATCCCGGACGCCGACGGCCGCACGATCTGCCCCGGCCAGTTCCAGGGCACGAAGCCGCTGCCGCAGGAGCAGGCCGCCGAGTACGCGCTGTGCAACGGCTGCCGCAAGGCGCTGCTGGCCCGCTACGAGGCCGCCGAGCACGCCGACGCGTGACCCGCACCACGACGGCCGCCCCTGCGGGATTCAGGGGCGGCCGGCCCTCAGCAAACCAGGAGCAGAGCGTGAGTACCAGTACGACGCTTCACTGCAACACCACCCGCGGCTTCTCGACCTGCGCGGCCTCCCTCATCACCGACGGCATGACTGCGGAGGAGGCCCGGCGGATCGGCGCCGCGCACGGCTGGCGGCATGTCAACGGCCGTGACTACTGCGCCGCGTGCAGCGGCAGCAGCATCAAGCCGCGTGTGATCGTCGCCGTCGACGGCGCCGGACCGCACACCACGGACGACCGGGTCCGCGCGGACCTTCGCCTGCAGACCGCCCGGGGCGTGCTGCTGTCCCACGTCAACGCGGCCAGCGAGGGCGCCTGGTGGTACGACCCCGAGAAGATGTGGAACGACCCGGGCCTGCACTTCGGCGAGGAGTTCGTGGCCGCCGGGCCGGTCGACCGGCCGGTGTGCGTCGCCGCGACCGGCCCCGCCGACGAACCGCAGTCCATGGCCGACGCCGCGTACATCGCATGCCTGGACCCCGAGGTTGGCCGCGCCGTCACCGGCGTACTGAACGAAGCCTTCGAGACCGTGCACCAGGAGCACGGCCTGGTCGAGGGCTCGCTCACGCAGGCCGCCGTGGATCTGGCCGACGCCATCCTCCGCCCCAGGGTCCAGCGGTGATCCCCGAAATGGCCGCAAACGGCCACCCGCCCGCCGCCGAGGAGCGCACACTACGCCCCGCCCGAAGGGAGCCGTCCATGAACCCGTTGACCCTCGCGCTCCTCCTGGCGCCGCTCGCCTGCACCCTCGCCGGGATCGGCTGCCGCCGCGCCCGCCGCGCCTGGCGGAGGTGGGCCCAGTGACCCGCACCAGCATGGCCGTCGGCCTCATCTTCGGCATCGGCTTCGTCTTCGCCGTGTCGGTGGGCGGGGGCCACATCAGCGCAGGCCGCTGGGGGAGCGCCGCCGCCGCGTACGCGGCGGCCGGCCTGTGCGTGCTCGGCGCGATCCGGGAAGCAGGCCGCGCCACCCTGCCCGGCGACTACACCGACGACGAGCCCGACCAGGCCCCGGTGAAGGAAGCCGGGCCGCTCGCCCGGCTCCGGGCCGTCCGGGAGGCGCGTCGCGTCCTCCGCTACAGCGCCGAGCCGTGCTCCTGCCGACAGGCGTGGGCGACGGGCGGCGCCGCGCACGATCCCTCGTGCCCCGAGTACCGGCGGAGCGTCGCGTGAACGCCCCCGTTGTCGTCGTGCATGAGATGCCGCCCGCCGGAGGCGCGCACACGAGGTGCTGCCTGACCCTGCCCGCCGAACTCCCGACGCTCGACCTGTTCACCCGCGATCCCGACCGGGTCACCTGCACCGTCCGGCAGGCCGCCGAACTCGCCGTCGACAGCGACCGTGGCGAGTCGCCGTTCGGCTGGAGCAACCCCAACTGAAAGGCCCCCGCATGAAGCTGTTCCGCCTCACCCCTGAGCAGGCCGAGGCCCTCGGCCGCCACATGGCCCGCGCCGCCGACATGTGGCGGCAGCTCGTCGAAGCGTTCCGGCAGATGGCCCGCCAGCTCACACGGACCGTCGCCGCGGTCGCCGAGTTCGTGCAGCGCCAGCAGGCCGCCGGCCCGCTCGGCGCGGCCTCCGCCCAGCGGCGACCGGCGTGGATGAGCCCATACGGCCCGGCCACCGGCCGTCATCGACACCGCCGCTGACCCACCCACCCAGCCCCACCCACCGCGCACCCGAAGGAACCCGACATGCAGCACCTCGACAGCCCCGTCCTCGTCCCGCACTGGGAGGGCTACGAGCTGGCCCGCGACGACGCCCACAGCTTCGTCTGGATCTACATGGGCTACAACATCCGGCTGATCGCCGTCCCCCACGGCCCCGATGGCGCCTTCGGCTACGACTACGCCTGGTGCTACCCCAAGGACCCCGAGCTGGTCCGCCGGGCGGTCGCCCAGTGGAACGGCGACACCCAGGACGAGCCCACCGGATGGCACAAGCGGCCCACCCGCGAGATCCGGCGAGCCCCCCACCGCGAGGAAGCCGCCGACTACAACCGGCCCCGCTGCGTCCACGGCTGCTACCTGCACGAGGGCTGCCGCACCGTCAACTGCCCCGACGTCCTCGACTACCAGAACCGCGCCCGGGACACCGAACCGGAAGGAACCGCATGACCGCCACCGATACCGTCGCTGTCGACGAGGAGCCCCCCACCGACGACGGCGGAATCCTCCCGCCCTACTCGGCCGAGCAAGCCGTCTGCCCGAAGTGCCTCTACACCGAGGCGTTCACCTGGTACCGGCAGGCCCTCACACGCCGCGTGACCATCCCCGACTGGAACGGCGCCCCCGCCCGCCGCGGCCCGCTGCCGCAGCGGCACGAGCGCGAGTGCGGGCGCTGCACGTACCGCTGGGACGAGGCCCTGCCCGTCGACCAGCCCGGCATGACGGTCGACGCCCTCGTGTACGCCCTCGACAACTCCCTGCCGTA
This sequence comes from Streptomyces sp. NPDC046881, assembly GCF_040645015.1. Taxonomy (NCBI): domain Bacteria; kingdom Bacillati; phylum Actinomycetota; class Actinomycetes; order Kitasatosporales; family Streptomycetaceae; genus Streptomyces; species Streptomyces sp. NPDC046881. Next base: position 10,267 of record NZ_JBEYXJ010000161.1, read on the forward strand.
CCCGCACGAGCTGGACCGCACGGTCATGGAGTACATGGCCACCAAGCTCCTGGGCGCCCTCAACATCAGCGCCCGCCCCGAGCACCCGCTGTGGCAGTACAGCGACGGCCGGCCCACCGCCCCCACCGCCCCGCAGGACCCGGAGAAGGAGATGCCCCGATGACGCTGGAGCTGCTGGAGACGCTGGAGACCACGAGCAAGCGGTACTCCGTCACCCCCGACCAGGCCGCCGAGCTGAAGACCGATGAAGCGGCCGAAGAGGTCACGATCACGTGGCAGCACGTCACCGACCGGCCCCCGTCCGTCCTCGTCACCGCCCCGGCGGGCGAGGAAGGATGGGCCGTGCCCATCCCGCACCGGCCCCCGTGGCTCATGGAGCGGATCATGAAGGACGCGCCCGCGTGGTGGCTGAAGTGACCGACCAACTCACTCTCGTCAACCTCCTCGGCGAGTGGGTCACCGTCACCCACCCCGACGCCCGACACCGCGTCTGGCACGGCAAGCTCCGCGAGGTCATCCACGCCCCGTGCATCGTCGTCGACCTGCCCGAGGGCGGCACGCAGGTGTTCCCGCAGGCTTTCGACGTCGCCGCCGCGGCCCCGGCCCCAGGCGGCCCGCACCCCGACACCGACACCCCGGCGAACCCGTTCGCCGCCCTGCGGGACACCGGCCTGCTGTGGCTGATCAACCGGATCGCGTTCCACCCGCGCGGCCTGGCCCTCGCCCTCCACCTCGACGGCAACGGCCAGGCGTACGGCTGGAGCCTCGTCACCAACGACGACGGCGAACCGTGGCAGTTCGACCCGGCCACCGACAACGACGGCTACCGGCGGGCCGAGAAGACGATCGCCGCCGCCCTCGACCGCGACGGCCAGGCCGAGGAGGCGGCCCGCTGCTGCGTGTGCGGCGGCCGGCCGGTGGTCTACGAGAACTACCGCGATCAGCCGTTCTGCGCCGGGTGCGCGAACTGCTCCTGCGGCCAGGACGTGTGCGTCCGGACGCGTCCGGACGACCGCCCGGACGCCGACATGCAAACGTCCGGACGTGCACGGCCGCCGATCCTCGGCACGCCCCCCACCAGCACGGACGCCGTCCGGACGCCGCACCCGGACGCCGCGTCCGGACGCCCGGACGCACCCGAGTGGAAGGTGTGCGGAGACCGCCACTGCATCGACCCCCGATGCCACGAGGCGGCCACCCTCGCCGAGGGCCGCGAACGCATCGCCAACGCGATGGAGCTCCCGCTCGACCTCGTCGCCCCCGCCCGCTGCGACTGCGGACAAACCGGGCCCCTGGTCGGGGAGGCGAACAACGGCTACCACTTCCACGTCAGTCCGGAGGAGTACCGGCAGCTCGCGAGCGGCCCCGACGAGGGCCTCCCCGGCTCCGCCTGGGGGAAGTGCTGGGACCGCGCCGAAGCCCTGCGCGCCGACCTCGAACGAGCCGTCGCCGCCTACGAGGCCCTGCGCACCCGCGTGATCACCACGAGCAGGTACGTCCAGCAGCAGCAAGCCATCGGCTCCCCTTTCCGGGGAGGCGCCAGCCGGAAACGCATCCTCGACACCCTCGCCGTCTGGGGCGACTACCCCGGCCCTCTCAAGCTCGCCACCCTCACCCCCAGCGAGACACCGTGAGCAGCACCGTCCCCTACTTCCTCGACGCCCTCGACGCCGCCCCCGGCCAGTGGCCCGTGACGCCCTGCAAGGACCGCCCCGACCTGTTCGTGGACAGCAGCCGCATCATCCCGCTCAAGCCCGTCCGTGACGCCGCCAAGGAGCTTTGCGCCCGCTGCCCGGTCCGCGACGCCTGCACCGACTACGCCATCGCCAACGACCTACGCGACGGCATCTACGGCGGCCTCACCGTCGACGAACGCGATGCCCAGGTCCGCGACCGCATCACCGCCGACGACTGACCGCACGACACGAAGGCCCCTGCCCGAACCGGGCAGGGGCCTCGTCGTATGCAGGTCACAGACCGCGATCCCGGTTCCAGTTGCTGATGTGCCGGGCGTAGAAGTAGTTGCCAATCCCGGCCGTGCACCAGAACAGCCAGAAGTGCGCCCAGAAGCTCTGTCGCCGGCGACGGCCGTAGCCGCCCGCCACGGCCGACGCCGAAGCGGACGCCGACGACACGTTGTTGATCACGATGGGCGGCATCTGCCCGTACGACTGGGCAGGAGGCTGCTCAGGGGTTGCCATAGGTCGATCCCTTCAAGGAGTCCAGCACCACGCCCCGGGAAGGTAGCCGACAGGCACAGAGGGCAGCCAATCGTGCACGTAGTGCTACCATCGGCACCGCCTTCAGGGGCAGCGCCGGCTCCATCCGGCACCACCCACGAGCCCCCTCCCCGTTTCCTAAAGTGCTGGGAGGGGGCTCGTGCGTGTCCGGTTGATCACACGGTGCGCTGTCGTGCTCGGAGCCGGGTGACCCACTGCTCGAACAGGCCGGAGGCGTCGAGGTAGTCGACGAACGCCGCCTTGGACATCCGGTGCACTTCGCGCCAGTCGGCGCCCTCGGCTTGCAGCTCTTGCCGCACCTCGCGCTGAAGTCGGTACGCCTCGGCCTGGACTTGACCGCGCGAGCGGTTCGCCGCGCTCAGTCGGCGCAGAGCCTCGCTGTCCCGGCCGGTGCCGTAGACGTTGTGCTTCGGGCTCTCGGTGCCGATCGCCTCCAGCTCGGCGCGGTAGGCGCCAGCCCGGGTGCCGAGCCATTCCATCGCGCGCCGCGCGATCTCCTGGCCCCACTCCTTGGATCGGTGGATCTGGTACCGCGCGTCGGGGTTGTACGACGACCCGACGTAGAGCAGCGTCCCGTCGGCCGCCCATGGCCGGTAGACGGCCGCTGGGCGCACGTCACTGGTCGCTTTCGTCTCCTGGTGCACTGCTGCTGTCCTCCTGGTCGCGCTTCAGGTCCGTCCGCTCGCCCTGCCGCACGACGCGGGAGGTGAAGAACTCGAGGGCTTGGGCCCAGTCCCACAGGCGTAGCCGGCCGCGCTCGTATGCCGGAGCCGGGAAGCCCGGTTCGGCGGCGAGCTGGCGGATCCGGGCAGGGCCGATGCGCTTCAACCCCGCCGCGACCAGCAGGTCAGGCATCTCGGGGATGCTCACCAACTTCGCCTCCTTCGCCTGGCTCGCTCTCTCCTCGGAGGAGTCGGACATTGCGCCATCCTTCCAACTTATTTGCGTTGACGCAAATAAGTGGCTACTCTCGATATCTCCACATAGGAGAGGCCCCGGCCGGAGGACGTCAATCAGCCGGTCGGGGCCCCTACGACAGTCCTGACTGCAACAGGAGCTGACGCAATGAGTAAGGGTACTGATCTCCGCCCGCAGGGCGGAGAGGGCCTCACCGACGAACAGAGGGCCGTGGCCGCGGAGGCCCTCGCGAGGGCCGCCGGCCGTCTCGCCTCCGACGACCCGGGCGGCCTGATCTACAGCCTCGACCTGGCCGCGCTCGTGGGCGCGATGGTGTACGAGGTCGGCCTGCAGAGCGGTGTCCGGGGCGTGGGGCGGGGGATCCTCCGCGTCGCCTTGGAGACCGTGGGCGACGTGCCGAACGGCGCGACCCGAGCCGAGTTCGCGGTCCCCGTCGCCCAGGCGGCGCGGGCCTTCGGCTACGACTGGTCGAAGACCGACAACCGGCACCTCGCTGAGGCGGTGGCCGGATGAGCGCGGCGAGCGAGCAGAGGAAGGCCCGCAAGGCGTACGCGGCTGGCGAGCAGCAGCGTAAGGACGCGCGGCTCGGTAGCGACGCCGCCCGCCGTGACGGCGCGCAGAGCGGCGGTGCCCGATGAAGGCACCGAAGTGCTGCGGACGCCAGATGGCGCGCGAGGGCGGCTCGTTCGTCTGCCGCCGCTGCAAGGGCTGGACCCAGTCCGGCGTGACGGCCGTCCCCCAGGGGGCGAGCCGATGAGCCCCGAGACGCACGGCGAACTCGCCTCGTCCGGGGCGGAGATCAGGGATGCCATGCTCGCGGTCGCTGAGCGGCTGGAGCAGGACAACCCGGACGCCCCGGCGGTCCTGAGCGCGGTCCTGGACATCGCCCAAGAGGTCACCGAGGACCTGGACCAGACGGTGCTCGGCGGGATGCTCGCGTTCTTCCTCATCCCCGAGCCCAGCGAGACCCGCCGCGAGCACGCGGCCCGACTCCGCGAGGAGGTGGGTGCCTGATGGGACTCAGGGACGTCGCGCGGTCGCTCAGGCCGGGCAATGACGTGGCGCTCGCCGCCCA
>NZ_JBEYXJ010000162.1:0-14242 GCF_040645015.1 Streptomyces sp. NPDC046881
TCCCCGGGACGCCCACCCCCCGCCCCCGGACCGGGACGCACGCCCTGGTGAGATTCCTCATCCGCCACCGGTCCAACCGCCTCGGCCGCCGAGGCCGAAACGGGGGCCCCGGCCCCTTCCGCCCCTGGCCCGGAGGCAGCGGTCCTGAGCGCGGCCCGCGCCACATCCCCAGGACGCCCACCCCCCGCTCCGGGACGCACGGCCCCGTGCAGGTCCTCGCCCGCCACAGGTTCAGCTGCCTCGGCCGCCGGGGTCGAAGCCGGGTCCCCGGTCCCCTCTCCCCCGGGCCCGGAGACCACGCCGGCCCTGAGCGCCTCCCGCGCCACATCCCCAGGACGCCCACCCCCCGCCCCCGGACCGGGACGCACGCCCTGGTGAGATTCCTCATCCGCCACCGGTCCAACCGCCTCGGCCGGCGAGGCCGAAGCGGGGGCCCCGGTCCCTTCTGCGGCGGCGGGCCTGAGTGCGGCCCGTGCCGCGTCGCCGGGGCTCGGTTCGGTGCTGTCGGTGTGTGCCGTTTCCGTTGCGGCGGTGGTCTGGTCCTCGGTCGGGTCCAGGGCGGACCCGGCCCGTTCCCGGGCGGCGCGCAGGGCCCGGCGGGCGGCGTCGCCGGGGCGGGGACGGCCGGTGCCCGTCATGGCGTCCTCCGCAGGGAGACGAGGTCGGACAGTTCACGGTCCGTCAGCTCGGTGAGGGCTGCCTCGCCGGAGCCGAGGACGGCGTCGGCCAGGGCGCGCTTGGCGGCGAGCATGTCGGCGATGCGGTCCTCCACCGTGCCCTCGGTGACTAGGCGGTGGACCTGCACCGGCTGGGTCTGCCCGATGCGGTAGGCGCGGTCGGTGGCCTGTTCCTCGACGGCCGGGTTCCACCAGCGGTCGAAGTGGACGACGTGGCCCGCGCGGGTGAGGTTGAGGCCGGTGCCGGCGGCCTTCAGGGACAGCACCAGGACCGGGGTCTCGCCGTTCTGGAAGCGGTCCACCATGCGCTCGCGCTCCGGGACCGGGGTGCCGCCGTGCAGCAGGTCCACGGGGATCGCACGGGCGGACAGGTGGGCGGTGATGAGGCGGGCCATGCCGACGTACTGGGTGAAGACGAGCGCCGAGCCGTCCTCGGCGAGCAGGGTGTCCAGCAGCTCGTCCAGCAGCGCGAGTTTGCCGGAGCGGGCGGCGAGCCGGTCGGGGTGTGCCTCCTCCTTCAGATACAGCGCCGGGTGGTCGCAGATCTGCTTCAGCGCGCCCAGCAGCTTCAGCACCAGGCCCCGGCGGGCGATGCCCTCGGCGGTCTCGATGGCCAGCATCGATTCGCGCACCACCGCCTCGTACAGCGCGGCCTGTTCCCGGGTGAGCGGCACCGGGTGGTCCGTCTCGGTCTTGGGCGGCAGTTCGGGCACGATGCCGGGGTCGGACTTCTTGCGGCGCAGGAGGAACGGCCGTACCAGACGGGCCAGGCGCTCGACCGCCTCTTCGTCCTCCCCGTTCTCCACCGCCCGCGCGTGCCGGGCGCGGAAGGACTTCAGCGGCCCGAGGAGCCCGGGGGTCGTCCAGTCGAGCAGGGCCCACAGCTCGGAGAGGTTGTTCTCCACCGGGGTGCCGGTGAGCGCCACGCGCGCGGGGGCCGGGATGGTGCGCAGCGCCTTGGCGGTGGCCGAGTAGGGGTTCTTCACGTGCTGGGCCTCGTCGGCGACGACCATGCCCCAGCGCTGTCCGGCGAGCCGGGCCGCGGCGGAGCGCATGGTGCCGTACGTGGTGAGGACGAAACCGCCGTCCAGTCCGTCCAGGGTGCGGTCCTGGCCGTGGAAGCGGCGGACGGGGACGCCGGGCGCGAACCGGTTGATCTCCCGCTGCCAGTTGCCGAGCAGGGAGGCCGGGCAGACCACGAGGGTCGGTTCGGTGCGGGCCCGCTTGAGGTGCAGGGCGATGAGGGTGACGGTCTTGCCGAGGCCCATGTCGTCGGCGAGGCAGCCGCCGAGGCCGAGGGAGGTCATCAGGTCCAGCCAGGCCAGGCCGCGCAGCTGGTAGTCGCGGAGGGTGGCGGCGAGACCGGGTGGCGGCTCGGCGGGGCGCAGGCCGGCGGTGAGGCGGTCGCGGAGGGCGGCCAGCGCCCCGGCGGGGACGGCCTCGACGGTCTCGCCGTCGACCTCGGCGGTGCCGGTGAGGGCGACGGACAGCGCGTCGACCGGGTCGAGCAGGCCGAGTTCGCGCTTGCGCGCCTTGCGGACCAGGGCGGGGTCGACCAGCACCCAGCGGTCCCGGAGCCGTACGGCCGGGCGGTGGGCCTCGGCGAGGGTGTCCATCTCGGCCTCGCTCAGCGGATCGCCGCCGAGCGCCAGCTGCCAGCGGAACCGGAGCAGTTCCTCGCTCTCGAAGAAGCCGGTGCCGTCGGTCGCCGAGCCGGGCGCCGGGCGGACCACCGCGGTGGCGGTCAGGTCGCGGGCGAGGTCGCGGGGCCAGTGCACGGCGACCCCGGCGGCGGCCAGCCGGCTCGCCGCCACGCCGAGCAGCTCGCCCAGCTCCTCCTCGGACAGGGCGAGGACGTCGGGCACGTCCTGTTCGGCGAGGCGGTCCAGGGGCGGCCACACGCGGGCGGCGCGCCGGACGGCGAGGGCCGCGTCCACGCGCGCGCGGGGCCCGAACGCCGGGTCGGCCTCGCCCGTCCACAGGGCTGCCGCGTCGGCCACCAGGGTGGGGTCGGCGAGGCTGTGCACCTGGACGATCGCCGCGCCCGCGGCGCGCGTCCCCTCCTCGTGCGCGCCGGCGTCGAAGACGTCGGACGCGGACAGGTCCAGGCGGAGCGAGATCCGCACCCCCGCGTCCATCCCGGCGGCGACCTCGGCCGCCCAGGCGTGCGCCTCGGGCAGGGCCTGGGGCTCGCGGGCGGCGAAGGGCCGGCCGGCGGTGTGGGGGGCGGCGGGCGTGCGGGGCAGGGTGTCGGCGACCGCGTCCAGGAAGGAGCGGACCAGGGCCTCCGGCTCGGGCAGGCACAGCGGGCCCGGCCCGGGGAGGGGCACGGCGTGGCCCTCGGGCGGCAGTGCGGCGGCGACGGCGCGCAGGTGGGCGATGTCGTCGGGCTCCAGCGGGCCGGCCCGCCAGGCGTCGTGGCCGCCCGGGGTGAGGCCGGGCAGCAGCCGGCCGCGGGCGGTGAGCCGCAGGGCGTGCAGGGCGGCGGCGCCCCAGCAGGCGGTGGCCGGGTGGGCGGCCGGGTCGCGCCGGGCGCGGACCAGCAGCGGCAGGGCCTCGGCGAGCGGCAGGGTCAGCGCGGGCACCCGGTGGCGGCGCACACCGGTGCCGTGGCGTCGTACGACCGTCAGCTCCTCCGGGGCGCGCCCGGTGCCGGCGGGCAGCGGGTCGCCGTCCGGGGACCAGAAGGCGAGGCGGCCCTCGCGCGGCAGGGGCGCGGGCAGGTAGACGGACGCGAGGCGCACCGGGACCGGGTGCCCGGTCTCCGTCCCCGTCCCGGGGTCCGGGGCACCGCCCGTGCGCCCGGCCGGCGCAGCCGTGCCGCTCATACGTCCTGCCACCTCCCGCCGGTGTGTCGGTTCAGACGTCTCCGACTCTACGGGCGGGGTCTGACAATCGGCTCCGGGGCCGGTGCGCGCCCGGGGCTACGGCACCGTGCGGGAGACCACGAACACCAGCGGATGCTCGGGGTCGGACAGGTTGACGACCACGTCCTGCGTGGGCGCCGGGTTCTTCTGTTCGTGGGTCAGGCCCCACCAGGGGCCCGGTCCGCCGAAGGTCCAGCCGCTGACCTTCCGGTCCCGTTCGCCGACGGCGATCTCGTCCTTCTTCAGCTGCTCCCGGCGGACCCCCATGGCCTCCAGGAAGCTGTCCAGGCCCGCGGGGTTGGTGCGGAACTGGACGTAGAGGCGGCTGGTCTTCCAGTTGTTCGTCTCGTAGGAGGCGATGTCGTCGGCGGGGTGCGGGACGGTCACCTGGTACAGGCGGCGCTGCACCTTCGAGGGCCAGCCCGGGGTGAGGCCGGTCGCCGAGTACTTCGCCTCCTTGTCCTTGCCGCTGTTGCGGCTCTGGTTCGCGGAGATCACCAGGTAGCCGGCCGGGACGCCGATGAGCAGGACGATGATCAGCAGGGTGAGCGCCCGGCGCCGGGCCTTGTGCCGGGGGTCCTCGGCGGTCCGCCGCGGCTCGTCCGGCGGGCCGCCCTGGTGGGGCAGCGACGGCGTCATGCGCTGTCCTCGCGGCGGGACTGGACGTACCGCTCGTAGCGCTCGTAGCGCTCCACGCGGCGCCGCTTGGCCCGGCGGAACCGGCGGGCGACCAGCCGGGCCAGGTCGGCGGCGCCCACCATGCCCGCCTCGGGGCCGAGCTGGGCGCGGGTGATGTGGGCCTCGGGGCGGTAGCCGCGGCCGGTGAGGTGGCGCTTGAAGGCGTCCCGGGCCGGGCCGATGAGCAGGTCGTCGGCGGCGCTGACGCCGCCGCCGATCACGAAGCAGGACGGGTCGAGCGCCGCCGCGAGGTTGGCGATGCCGACGCCGAGCCACTGGCCGATGTCCTGGAGCAGCTCGATGCACATCGCGTCGCCCTCGCGGGCCAGCTCGGTGATCATCGGGCCGGTGATCTCGTGGATGTTGCCCTTGACGTGCTCGATGATCCCGTAGGCGACCGGCGAGTCGGCCGCCGCCAGCTCCCTGGCCTCGCGGACGAGCGCGTTGCCGGAGCTGTACTGCTCCCAGCAGCCGCGGTTGCCGCACGGGCAGCGGTGTCCGCCGGGCACGACCTGCATGTGGCCGAACTCCCCGGCGACCCCGAACTTGCCCCGTTTGACCTGGCCGTCCTCCAGGATGGCGCCGCCGATGCCGGTGCCGAGGGTGATCATGACCAGGTGGTCCTCGCCGCGGCCGGCGCCGAACCGCCACTCCGCCCAGGCGGCGGTGTTGGCGTCGTTGTCCACCAGGACCGGCACGGCGAGCCGGCCGGCGATGCGGTCGCGCAGGGGTTCGTTGCGCCAGGACAGGTGGGGGGCGAACAGGACCCGGTTGCGGTCGGCGTCGACCCAGCCGGCGGCGCCGATGCCGACCGCGTGCACGTCGTGCCGGTCGGACAGGTCCAGCACCAGCTCGACGATGGTGTCCTCGACGACCTTGGGGCTCTTGGACTTGTCCGGGGTCTCCGTGCGGAGCTTCTCCAGGATGTTGCCGTCGGCGTCCACGACGCCCGCCATGACCTTGGTGCCGCCGATGTCGATGCCGACGGTGGGAACTCGGGGGGCAGTCAGATGTGACCGGCGTTCCCTGGTTCCCACTGTTCGCAGGACGGGGGCTCGGCGGGAGCCGACGGGGGCCGTGAGGTCGCGGTAGGTGCTCATCGGGCTCGATTGTGCCGCACCCTCACGCCGGGTGCCGCGCGGGGCAGGGGGCGGGGGTGCGCGTCCTTTCGCCGGTGCGACGGGCGCTGTGGCGCGGCGCGCGGTCCCCCGTGCCCCTCAGCGACGCTGCAGTTCGTGGACGAGGGCGTCCAGGTCGGATCCTCCGGCCATCTGCTGGGTCAGCTCGTCGAGGGTGATGTCGTCCCGTGTGTGGTTGCCCACCATCGTGCCGCGCCTGAGCAGCACGAAACGATCGCCCACCAGGTACGCGTGATGCGGGTTGTGGGTGATCAGTACAACGCCCAGACCCTCGTCCCGTGCCGCGGCCACATATTTCAGGACCACACCGGACTGCTTCACACCCAGGGCCGCCGTCGGCTCGTCCAGGACCAGGACCTTCGCGCCGAAGTGCACCGCCCTGGCGATGGCGACGCACTGGCGCTCGCCGCCCGACAGCGTGCCGATGGGCTGGTCGACGTCCCGCAGGTCGATGCCCATGCGGAGCAGCGCCTCGCGGGTGGTGCGGCGCATCAGCTCGGTGTCGAGGCGCTTGAAGGGGCCGGTGCCCTTGCGGGGCTCGGAGCCGAGGAAGAAGTTGCGCCAGACCGGCATGAGCGGGACGACGGCCAGGTCCTGGTAGACCGTGGCGATGCCCCGGTCCAGGGCCTCGCGCGGGGAGGAGAGGGTGGTCTCCTCGCCCTCGATGCGCAGGGTGCCGCCGTCGTGCCGGTGCAGGCCCGCGATGATCTTGATCAGCGTCGACTTGCCGGCGCCGTTGTCGCCGAGGACGCAGGTGATCTCACCCGCGTGGACCTCCAGGGAGACCCCTTCGAGGGCGCGGACGGTGCCGTAGTGCTTGCTGACGCCGGTCAGCTCCACGAGTGTCACTTGGTCGCCTCCGCGCGCTTGCGGACCCAGGCGTTGAGCAGGGTCGCGAGGAGCAGCATCGCTCCGAGGAAGAACTTGAACCAGTCCGGGTTCCACTCGGCGAAGACGATGCCCTTGCTGGTCATGCCGAACAGCAGGGCGCCCACGGCCGAGCCGATCGCGCTGCCGTGGCCGCCGGTGATCAGGCAGCCGCCGATGACGGCCGCGATGATGTAGATCAGCTCGTTGCCGACGCCTTCGCCGGACTGGACGGCGTCGAACGAGAACAGCAGGTGCTGGCCGGAGATCCAGGCGCCGAACGCGACGCCCATGTAGAGGCCGATCTTGGTCCGGGCGACCGGGACACCGACCGCGCGGGCCGCGTCCTCGTTGCCGCCGACGGCGAAGATCCAGTTCCCGGTGCGGGTGCGCAGCAGGATCCAGGAGGCGAGGGCGACCAGGCCCAGCCACCACAGGATGGTGACCTTGACGCCGACGCCGCCGAGCGTGAGCGTCGAGGCGAAGACGGCGTGGGCGCTGGGGAAGCCCTCCATGTCGGCGATGGTCTTGGTGGAGACCGTGCCGTCGATCAGCTTGGTGAAGCCGAGGTTCATGCCGGTCAGCATCAGGAAGGTGCCCAGCGTGATGATGAAGCTGGGCAGTTTCGTGCGGGTCAGCATGAAGCCGTTGAAGGCGCCGATCGCGAGGGTGACCAGCAGGGACACGCCCACGCCGACCCAGGTGTTCGCGGTCATCTGGTAGCTGAACATCGAGGAGACCAGCGCCGACGAGGTCACCAGGACGCCCGCCGAGAGGTCGAACTCGCCGCCGATCATCAGCAGGGCCACGGGTACGGCCATGATGCCGATGGTCGAGGAGGCGTAGAGGACCGTGCTGAGGCTGGAGGCGCGCAGGAAGCCGTCGGCGGCGACGGCGAAGAAGACGAAGACGGCGAGGGCGCCGACGACCGAGCCCAGTTCGGGGCGGGTGAGCAGCTTCCGCAGCGGAGAGGTCTGCAGGATCCTTTCGTCGCGCTGCTTCCCGTCCGTGACCGCGCTCATCGGGTGCCCCGCTCGGTGTACTCGGCCAGCGCGGACGCCTGGTCCTTGGTGACGATCTGCGGGCCGGTCAGGACCGGCTTGCCGCCGCCGAGGACGTCGCCGTTGTACTTGTACAGCCACAGCAGGTCGACGGCCTGGTAGCCCTGGAGGTACGGCTGCTGGTCCACGGCGAAGCCGAGGGTGCCGTCCTGCAGCGAGGCCGCCACCTTGGCGTTCAGGTCGAAGGTGTCGATCTCGGCCTTGCTGCCCGCGTCCGTCCGCGCCTTCACGGCGGTGTCGGCGTAGGGCGCGCCGAGGGTGACGACGGCGTCGATGGACCGGTCGGCCTGGAGCTTGGCCTCGATCGCGGACTGCACGTCGGGCATGTTGGTGCCGTTGACGTAGACCTTGCGCAGCGTGCCGCGGAAGGTCTTCGCGACGCCGTCGCAGCGCTGCTCGTGGCCGACGTTGCCCTGCTCGTGCAGCACGCACAGGGCCTTCTTCCTCCCGCGCTCGTTCAGCTCGTCGCCGACCGCCTCGCCGGCGACGGTCTCGTCCTGGCCGATGTGGGTGAGGGCGCCGAAGGCCTGGGACTCGGCCGAGCCGGAGTTCACCGTGATCACCGGGATGCCGGCCTTCTCGGCGCGGGCGACGGCGGCCTTCAGGGCGTCCGGCTTGGCGAGGGTGACGATGATGCCGTCGACCTTCTTGTCCACGGCCGCGTCCACCAGCTGGGCCTGCTGCTGGGCCTCGTCGTCGTGCGAGTACAGGAAGTTGATGTTGTCCTTGACGGCGGCCTGCTTGGCACCGCTCTGCACGATGTCCCAGAAGGTGTCGCCGTCCCCGGAGTGGGTGATCATCGCGAAGGTCCAGCGGGGGGTGTCCACCGCCGCCCTGCCCTGGGCGGCGGCGGCCTTGCGGGCGTCCTCCGCCCGCTTGCCCCCGGTGCTGCTGCATCCCGCCAGGGACACGGAGAGTGCCCCCGCCAGCGCTATGCCTACCCAGGTCCGAAACCGTGCCACGAGGCCGTGCCCTTCTTGCCGTGTTCGTACAGACGCAAGGGGCCGTCGATCGCATCAGCGGCCCCAAACGCTCCAGTATCGAACACGGGGAACACCCATGACATGACCGGGCGGCCCGCTCGGGTCGCCTTGTCCGGACATTGCGACGAAAGAGGCAGGCCGGTCAGGGGCGTACGAGCAGCTGGAACTCGAAGGAGTAGCGGCTCGGCCGGTAGGTGTGGTCGCCGTACTCCACCGCGCGGCCGGTGTCGTCGAAGGTGGTGCGCTGCATGGTCAGCAGCGGGGCGCCCTCGGCCTCGCCGAGCCGCTCGGCCTCGGCCGCCGTGGCACCGCGGGCGCCGATGGACTGGCGGGCGCTGTGCAGGGTGATCCCGGCGGAGCGCATCAGCCGGTACAGGCCGGTGGCCTCCAGCTGGCCGGTGTCGAGGTCGAACAGGCCCGGCGGCAGGTGGTTGATCAGGTACGCCATCGGTTCGCCGTGCGCGAGGCGGAGCCGCTCGATGCGGTGGACGTCGCTCTCCTCGGCGACGCCGAGCGCGGCGGCGACCGCGGCGGAGGCCGGGACGACCGTGTTGACCAGCACCTTCGTCGCGGGGCGCTGGCCGGCCGCCTCCAGGTCGTCGTAGAGGCTGCTCAGTTCCAGGGGGCGTTTGACCTGACTGTGCACGACCTGGGTGCCCACGCCCCGGCGCCGGACGAGAAGCCCCTTGTCGACGAGGGACTGGATGGCCTGGCGGACGGTCGGCCGGGACAGGCCGAGCCGCGCGGCCAGCTCGATCTCGTTGCCCAGCAGGCTGCCCGGGGTGAGACCGCCCTGCTCGATGGCGGCCTCCAGCTGCTGGGAGAGCTGGAAGTACAGGGGCACCGGGGAGCTCCGGTCCACGCGGAGGTCGAGCGACACGGTCGGGTCCACATCTGGTTTCGGCACGGGCCCGAGCGTAGCCCCGTGCCTGGTTGACGGGAAGTTGTGTAGTCCGATTGTCCGGACATACGCATTGACAGGGTACGGGGTCGGCCCTCACTTTGATTCCATGCGCATCGGGGTCATCGGTACGGGCCGCATCGGCACCCTGCACGCGAGGACGCTCAGCCGTCACCGCGAGGTGGGGTCCTTGATCCTGACGGACGCGGAGCCGGCGCGGGCGCAGGAGCTGGCGCACCGGCTGGGCGAGACGGCGGCGCCGGGCGTGGACGAGATCTTCCGCTGGGGCGTGGACGCGGTGGTGATCACCACGGCGACGGCGGCGCACGCCGAGTACATCGGCCGGGCGGCCCGCTCGGGGCTGCCGGTGTTCTGCGAGAAGCCGATCGCGCTGGACCTGCCGGGCACGCTGCTCGCGCTGGCCGAGGTGGAGACGGCCGGGACGGTCCTGCAGATGGGCTTCCAGCGGCGGTTCGACGCGGGCTACGCCGGCGCCCGGGAGGCCGTGCGCAGCGGCCGGCTCGGCCGGCTGCACACCGTGCGGGCCATGACCTGCGACCAGTCCCCTCCCCCGGCCGAGTGGCTGCCGCTGTCCGGCGGGCTGTTCCGGGACACGCTGATCCACGACTTCGACGTGCTGCGCTGGGTGACCGGCCGGGAGGTGACCGACGTGTACGCCAGCGGCTCGGACGCCGGCCCCGCGATGTTCCGGGAGGCCGGGGACGTCGACACGGGCGCGGCGCTGCTCACGCTGGACGACGGCACCCTGGCCACGGCGACGGCGACCCGGCTCAACGGCGCCGGCTACGACGTCCGCATGGAGCTGGCCGGGGAGCGGGACACGGCGGTGGTGGGCCTGGACGACCGTACGCCCCTCGCGTCCACCGAGCCGAGCGGGCCGCCGCCCGCGGACAAGCCGTGGACGGGGTTCCTGGAACGCTTCGGACCCGCGTACGAGGCCGAGCTGAACGCCTTCGTGGAGGTCGTACGCGGCGAGCGCGCCAACCCCTGCGACGGCCGGGAGGCGTTGCAGGCACTCCGCATCGCCGAGGCCTGCGAACGCTCCCGCCGCGAGCGACGCCCGGTACCGCTCACGGAGATCCCGGACGGCACGGGACCGTCGTAGGGCCGGGGGCCGCGGGACGTACGCCGTCCCCGACGGGCGCCCGCCGCACGCCTCGGCGAACGCGCCGAGACCCGCGAACGCTCCCGCCGCGAGCAGCGCCCGGTACCGCTCGCGGAGTTCCCGACGGCACGGGACCGTCATGGGCCCGGGGGCCGTACGCCGTCCCCGACGGGCGGCCACCGCACGCCTCGGCCGACGCGCCTACCCCTGCTACAGCCGGGAGGCGTTACCCGCACCGCAGCCTGCGAACGCTTCCGCCGCGAGCAGCGCCCGGTACCGCTCTCGGAAATCCCGAACGGCACGGGACCGTCGTAGGCCCGCGGGCCGGACGCCGTCCCCGACGGGCGGCCGCCGCACGCCTCGGCCGACGCGCCTACCCCTGCTACAGCCGGGAGGCGTTACCCGCACCGCAGCCTGCGAACGCTCCCGCCGCGAGCAGCGCCCGGTGCGCCGGGCCGTACGTCGTCCCCGCCCGGCGGCCACCGGGTGCTGTTTACCAGCGCACCGGCAGGCTGCGTACGCCGCGCATCAGCAGGCCGGGCAGCCACTCCCCCGGCGCGCCGTCCAGGGCGAGCCGGGGAGCCCGCTCCAGGAGGGTGCCGATCGCGATGCCGCCCTCCAGGCGGGCCAGGGGTGCGCCGAGGCAGTAGTGGATGCCGTGGCCGAAGGCGAGGTGGCCGCGGGTGTCGCGGCGGATGTCGAAGGTGTCCGGCTCGGCGTACCGGGCGGTGTCGCGGCCGGCGGCGGTGAGGCCGACCAGCACGCCCTGGCCCTGCCCGATCCGGGTGCCCGCGATCTCCAGCGGTTCGGCGGCGTACCGGTAGGTGGCGTTCTGCACCGGGCCCTCCCAGCGCAGCGTCTCCTCCACCGCCGCGCCGAGGAGGGTCGTGTCGGCGCGGAGGGCCGCCAGTTGGGCGGGGTGGGTGAGCAGGGCGAGGACCGCGTTGCCGATGAGGTTGACCGTGGTCTCGTGGCCCGCGATGAGCAGCAGGTAGGCCAGGCCGCGCAGCTCCTGCGCGGAGAGCCGGTCGCCGTCCTCGGCGGTGGTGCGGATCAGGTCGCTCAGCAGATCGTCCGTGGGCCCGCCGCGGCGCTTGTCCTCGATCAGCTCGGTGAGGTACTCGGCGAGACGCACGGTCGCGGCGTGCTCGCTGTCCTCGCCGGTCGGCGCGACGAGCTCCGTGGAGAGCTTCCGGAACTCCGCGCGGTCCATCGCGGGGACGCCGAGCAGCTCGCAGATGACCGTGATCGGCAGCGGGTAGGCGAGGGAGTCGATGAGGTCGGCACGGCCGCGCGGCAGCATGTCGTCGAGCAGTTCGTCGGTGATCTGCTGGACCCGCGGGCGCAGTTGCTCGACCCGGCGCGCGGTGAACGCGCGCGCGACCAGGCCGCGCAGGCGCGTGTGCTGCGGCGGGTCGGCCGTCAGCAGGTACTTGCCGATCAGCTGCTCGTCCAGCGGCACCTCGCCGATCCTGGCGGTGTCCTTGGCCAGCCGGGGGTCGGCGAGGGCGGCTCGCGCCTCCTCGTACCCGACGACCAGCCAGGTCTCCCAGGGGCCTCCCGGCGTGGCGAGCCGGACCCGGTGGACCGGGCCCTGTTCGCGCAGCCCTGCGTAGACCGGGTGCGGGTCCTGACGGAGCGCGTCACCGTACTCCGTCAGGTCGATCACTGCTTCCATGTCCTCCCCTTAGAGGTCATGATCAGAGAGCGCTGAGCGAGCCCCGTGTGACGGAACCTGGCGGCCGCATCACACTCGCGTTCCGCTGCTCCGGTACCACGGGGGCGGCAGCATTTCACGGTTGGCTCCGGGACGTGGCCCGGAGCAGCTGGCCGGTCGGAGGCCGACGTCCGCATCGAAGGTCGTGATGTCAGATGGAGTCGATCTCCCAGGCGATCACGCCGTTCGATCCTTGGGTGGCGTCGACGTCGATGTGGATCTGCTTGCCTGCGCGGATCCGCTGCCGGACCACCGACTGATCACAAGGCACCGTGACCGGTGTGCCGGTATCAGCCGGCTTAAAACTCAGCTGCGCTGTGCCGTGGCCGACGCAGACCAATTGGAGTTCGTAGGTATTGCCCGGCTGCAGGCTGGGTTCGGTGTGGATGCCGTCCGTCAGACGTTCGGCGCCGGACTCGACCATCCGCCCGGTCTGAACAGCGGCGAGGGCGGACTGGGCCTGCTCGGTCAGACGTCTCTCTGCGGACCCGCCTGCCACGCGGGAGGAACTCGGAGTGGGCTTCGACGACGTCTTGGCAGCCTCCCCGTCAGCGGCATCCGACGTACACGAGGCAAGGAGGAACACCGACACCGCCACGGTGCATCCGGCGATCCATCGCCGTACGGTCACATGCGTCATGACGATGTCTCCCAGTACTTCCAGCCCGTCTCGGTCGTGGGCAGCGTAGCGTTTCCATGAGCGAGTTCGACGCGGGTGTCACAGCTCCTGCCACTGGACCGGTACTTCTTCCAGGTGATCTTGTAACCCCATGAACCGTACTGCAGGTGACCGTACTTGTTCCTGGGAATCTCGTGGCTGTATTCATGACCGGTTGTAATGGTCACACTGCCCGCCACCTTGACACTGATGGTGGTCTTGGCCTTCGCGAGAATCGCCCCCGCTGACCACTCCCCACTTCCCGAGATCTCAAGAGAAATGGTTCCGCCCCTCGTGACGGAAACCTTCATGGTGCCACCAGGGCCGTCCTTGTATTTGGTTCCGTTCCACCACGAAGGAACGTGATATGCCTTCTTCGACGTGATGCTGTACCACGTAGAGGGATGCTCACACGCCTGCGGCCCAACCTCGGAGAGCGGCTGGTCCATCGGGTCGTCCCATCCCTGCCTGTCATTGATGTCCGTGGTCTCAGCTGCGGACACCCCACCATCATCATCGACGGGGACATCTTCAGCCGCAGCTGTGCCCGCGGCGGAGAAACCGAGAAGCAGAGCTGTTGCAGCGCTGGCCAGCACGCGCCTTGAACCCATGCCCATGGCATACCCTTTCGATGGACCGCCCCCGTGGCGATCAAGCACTCGGACACTATGTTCACGTCATGCACACAACAACCAATTGACCGTTTCCCTGAGGAAGAATTGAGCCTTGCATGTGCAGTGACCAGAAATAGGCGCAAGCCTTGGCCGGATGGCGCTATGTCGAGACGGGCAAGGGCTCCGCGTGCGTTGTCCCGTAACTGCTGGTCGCATTGCGCCGGTAACGCTCGCTGGGGTCAGCCGGAAGAGGAGGTCGGCGTTCCTTTTCGATGCAGAGCTGGGGGTACCGGCTGTCCCCCGTCTTGATCTCGCCCAGCGGCTTCGGCGCCGCCAGGGCGGTGGCCCAGTTCAGCACCAGGCCGAGAGCTTCGGCGCGCTCCAGCCGGACGGCACCGGAAGGACACCCTCAAGGAGCGGGTGGGGCGCATGAATGACTGATGCGCAATCATCCCAAGGCCGAACTGCTGCGCATGGCCTACGCGGGCGGCCTTGTGAACCGCAACTCCCC
This sequence comes from Streptomyces sp. NPDC046881, assembly GCF_040645015.1. Taxonomy (NCBI): domain Bacteria; kingdom Bacillati; phylum Actinomycetota; class Actinomycetes; order Kitasatosporales; family Streptomycetaceae; genus Streptomyces; species Streptomyces sp. NPDC046881. The sequence continues at coordinate 13,800 of NZ_JBEYXJ010000162.1, forward strand.
CGAGAGGGGCAGCAGCGTCGTGCTGCTGATGACCTCGTCGGGATCGGAACCAGCGGTCACAAACCGGGCCAAGGCCTCGGCATCGTCCTGCTCGACCGCTTGGTGCGAGGGTGTCCAGCAGTTGCTCACCAGGACATTCAACCGTTCCGACAGCACGCCTGCCAGGGACTATCTACGCCATTAGCCACCAATTGAGATGACGTCTCAGGGACATCCCCGAGGTCCCGGACCGCTGCCGGTACCCGGACAACGCGCGCGGCGCCCGGCTAGGTCGTGTCCGCAAAGTCCCTCCGTCCGCCCGGAGGGCGGGCCCTGCGGCGTCTGGTGCGTGCTCTCGGCGTGCCGGGGGCAGTCCCTCGTACTGGACGTACTTGGGTCTGCGCCCGGTGCGGCGAGAGTGCGTGCCAGGCGTCGCGGGGCAGGAGGGACTTTGCGGACACGGC
>NZ_JBEYXJ010000163.1:0-13929 GCF_040645015.1 Streptomyces sp. NPDC046881
GGAACCGGTGAAGCCCTCCTCGCGCAGTGTCTCCGCCGCACGTAGCCCGGCCAGCGAGGCACCCACGATGACGATCCGTCCGCTCGCCCGGAACTGGCGCACCAACTCCGCGACCGTCGCCCTCAAGGTCATGACGTCGTGTTCCCCTCCGCGCCGTCCACGCGGTCGATCACGATCGCCTGCACCGGGCATGCCGCGGCTGCTCGCTCGACCTGCAGGCGCCGCTCGTCGTCGGGGTTCGGCTCATAGGTGAGCGCCTCCTGACCGTTCAACCGGAAGACCTCGTGCGCCAGATACACGCACTGGGCGTATCCCTGACACCGGTTCAGGTCCACGACGATTCGCATGGGCAGACTCCTTCGGGCAAGCGCGCTTCTCGGTGCAGGAGGGGCCCGGGACGTGCGGCCTCGGGGTGGACCGCACGTCGACCTGATCGCATGGGAAAACCATCCGTCTCCATCGTCTTTCGCGGGTCCCGTCAGGGTGGCGCGAGGTGGATGGCCGTCGCCGGGCTCGACAAGCGGGGTGCGGCGCGGTCTTCAGGTGTCACGGCAGCGAGATCGAAGGAACGACCTCTTCACCGGTGCCTCCCCGGCCCACCCGCGCGGTCATTCGCTTGATAGGGTGCTGTGACCGGGAGGCCGGCAAGCCTGTGAGCGAAAGGCAAAGAGCGTGTCGTTGACTGCGGCCTTCGCTCAAGAAGCCTAGTCCCGCTTGCGCTGCACGGCATGTCGAGCGAAGGGCGGCAGATGCGCGAGCGCGATGCGATCGCTCCGGCTCGGTCTTCATCGCTGTCCTGCACGGCGGGCTGACCACCAGCAACCATCTGGCCCGGATCACCGCGCTGACCCTGCTGTCCGTGCTGATCGTGCTGTTCACCATGGTCCGCGAACGCCGCCGCCTGCTGGCCCGCGCGCAGTCGGTGTCCGAGGCCGCCCAGCGCGCCCTGCTGCGCCCACTGCCGGAACGTATCGGAGCACTGCAGATCGCCTGCCGCTGTCCGGCCGCCGAGGAGGAGACCCAGATCGGCGGCGACCTCTACACCGCCACTCGCACCGACCACACCACCCGCCTGCTGATCGGGGACGTGCGCGGCAAAGGGTTGGCCGCGGTCGGGTGGGGCGGATCTGCGCTCGGCGCACTGGTCGCGGCTTGTGGTGCCCGGCGCCGGATGTGGGGCCTGACGATGTCTCCCGTGCACGGCACCGCGTTCCTGGCCCAGGTCGGCGGTGCCGGGCGGCGCGGCAGCTTGCTCTGCTGATGCGTCAGCACGGCGACATCCGCAACCTCTTCGACGAGGTCGAGCAGAGCCAGGGCGAGGAACGCCGGGACGCCTTCCGGCGCCTCGTACGGCTCCTGGCCGTGCACGAGACCGCCGAAGAAGAGGTCGTCCACCCCTTCGTCCGCAGGGTGGTCGAGGGCGGCGAGCAAGTCGTCAAGGACCGTCTGGCGGAGGAGAAGTCGGCCAAGGAGACCCTTGCCGCCCTGGACGACATGGACACCGACGACCCGAAGTTCATGCCCCGGCTCATGCAACTGCGCACCGAGGTGCAGGAGCACGCGAGGGCGGAGGAGCGCTACGAGTTCTCGCACATCCGCCGCAGCACCGACGTCACGAACCTCGCCGCCATGGCCAAGGCCGTCAAGGCCGCCGAGGCCCTGGCCCCCACCCGGCCCCACCCCAGTGTCCAGTCGGCCACCGCCAATGTGGCCCTCGGCCCGGTAGCCGCACTCATGGACCGCACCAAGGACGCCGTCCGCAAAGCCATGGGGCAGAGCTGACATACCGGAGCCGCCATGGGTGTCCGGGCGGAATCCTGCTCGGCGAGGCCTGCTGGGACGGTACCGCGCCAGCAGGTCCTCGCCGAGCTCGTTGTCGGCGGCGGCGGGTGATGGTTTACCGGGAAGTGGGTGCGGTCACTCGGGCACCGCGAGTGACTCCTGCGACGGGTCCTCGCCATGCGATGCACCGGCCAGGCGCATCGGGAGCCGGTCCGGCGGCACGGCCGGGCGGAACAGAAGGCGATCGATGACGACCATCGGTGTCGAAGAGGAGTACCTGCTGCTCGACCCGGTCACGGGCCTGCCGGTACCCCTGGCGGACAAGGTGCGTGCCGCAGCCGGCCTGGGGCGCATCGTCGCCGACCAGGAGGTGCACTGCGAGCTGCTGCAGGCGCAGGTCGAGGTGGCCACCCCGGTGTGCAGCACGCTCGAGGAGGCCGGTGGACACCTGCTGCGGCTGCGGCACGCCGTCGGAGCGGCCGCCGAGGCGCACGGCTGCCGGATCGCGGCCTGTGCCACACCCCCGCTGCGCCACGGCCACCCCGTGGCCGTCACCGACCAGGCCCGGTACCGGGCCATGCTCACCCAGGCGCCCCAGCTGGTGGCGGAGCAGCTGGTCAACGGCATGCATGTGCACGTCGGCGTGCCCAGCCGGGAGACCGGCGTGCAGGTCCTGAACCGGATCCGGGTGTGGTTGCCGACCCTCACCGCGCTGTCCGCGAACTCTCCGCTGTGGGACGGTCACGACACCGGGTTCGCCAGCTGGCGCACCGTGATCTTCAGCCGCTGGCCGGTCAGCGGCATGCCCCCGCACTTCGCCGACATCGCCGATCACGACCGGCGCGTGCAGCAACTGCTGGACAGCGGAGTGATCTCGGACACCGGTCAGTTGTACTGGCAGGCCCGGCTCTCGGCCCGGTACCCCACCATCGAGGTGCGGTGCCTGGACGTGCAGTTGCGCGCGGACGACGCGGTGATGCTCACGGGTCTCGTCCGGGCGCTCGTGGAGACCGCGCTGGCGGAGGCCGCCGCCGGCGCTCCCGCGCTCGTCTGCGACCAGGAACTGCTGCAGGCCAGCATGTGGCACGCCGCCCGCCACGGACTGAGCAGCACCCTGATCGACCCCGGTGGCCGGCAACGACGGGCCGGGGAGATGCTGTACGAGCTGCTGCGGTGCATCGCCCCCGCGCTGAATGCGTCCGGCGACGACCGGCAGGTGACGGCCCTCGTCCACCGGCTCCTGCAGGGCGGCACCGGCGCCGATCGGCAGCGCGCCGCCCTGGCCCAGGGCGGCCTTCCCGCCGTCACCGCTCTGATCACCGCCATGAGCATGCCCTGACCTGCCGCGGCCCCCCGGCGTCAGGCAGGTAGGGCTCGGGCTCACCATGCCCTGCGGTCCGTGGGTGTGAGTCGGCCTTTCCGACTCTCACTTTCCGCCGTCTGCTCCGTATGCGTGCCCGCGGGGCAGGGGACCGGAGCCGGCGTGGCGGCCGGGGCGGGCGGCCGCATGGCGCTGTCCGGGGCCAGGCCCGCTGCGGGCGGCGAGGGCGTCGGCGACGGCGCCGGTGGTGAAGGCGTAGACGGCCTTGTGGAGAAGGTCCACGGCGAGCTCGCGGCGGGGCCAGGTCGGGGGTGGGGCGCCGACGCCGGTCGCGTTTTCGAGGATCTGGTCGTTGGTGAGGCGGACGACGGTGAACTTGGCGGAGGCGATCGGTCCGCGCAGTCCGGCCTGGGCCATGATCGACCGCAGCACTCCGAGGAGGGCGGCCTGACCGTAGTGCATGGCCCAGTTGACCGGCAGCGGCTGTCTGCCGGGGCGTTCGGGCAGGCCGGTCAACCGCTGGAGAACCCGCGCGGGCACATGGGAGTCGGGCCGGCCGGTGACGGCTTGCTCGATCTTCTCACCGAGGGTCATCACGACGCCTCCGGCGCTGCCGGCGAGCAGTCCCTGCCACAGTGCGCGTTTGAGCATGCCCCGGCGGGTACCCGCTGCCACCGCCTTCACCCACGCGGCCGGCGCCCACGCGCACACGGACGCCACGCACCGCCGTGCGCCGCCGGGTCACTCGCCGGTTGTCTTCTCGACCAGCGCGCTGTACGCCAGTTGCAGTGTGTCCGCCCCGGCGAGAGCGGCCAGCGCGCCCATGGCGGTGCGTGTCGCTCGCGGCCACAGGATCTGGCCGGCGGTCAGGGTCGAGGCCACCCAGACGCTCATGCAGAAGGGGCAGGTGGCCAGTTCACCGACGGTGTGCCTGGCGTCCTCGCTCTGTGCCTCCTCGTGCAGTTCGGCCGGGCCCTGCGGGGCGACGTACCGGGTGAAGGGGGCGCGCAGCGGGCTGGTGACCGACGCCTTGGTCAGCAGCCGGCTGAGCCGGAACGTGGCGACCGAGGTCAGGACCACGTCCCACGGCTCGGGCCGGTCGGGCAGCGGCCGGCCGCGGAGCCGTACGGCGGTGGCCCAGGCCGTCGTGTACGCGGCGAAACCCGCCATGGCTGCGATGTAGCCGCCCAGCGGACGGTCGTGCCCCGCCGCGTACTGCTTTCCGGTCCGCTGCAGCATCCCGTGCAGACGTCGTGCGAGTCGGCTGTCAGCTGCCGTGTCCATGGGCTCCCGTTTCCGTGCGTCGCTGCCCCGCTTCCACCTCATACGGCGCCTGCCCGTTCCGGTCCTGTCGACGCAGGCGGATCTCGACGTACCCGTCGGTGATCCTGGTGTCGAAGGCCGGCTGGGGTGCGGTGGCCGGGCCACGGACGTTCCAGCCGTCCGAGAGCCGGAAGACACTGCCGTGCCAGGGGCACTGGACGCATCCGTCGCTGACCGTGCCCTCGGAGAGCGGCCCGGCGAGATGGCTGCACCGCTCGGCCAGGGCATGGATAGCCCCTCCGGATTCCCGGACGACCAGGACCGGGACGTCGTCGACGCTGCGCCGCACCGGCCGGTCGACCGGGAAGTCCGCCACGGCTCCGATCCGGTGCCAGCCCTGGGTGACGACGTGCGGGACCTCTTCGGCGTGGTTCGCGCCGGATGCCTGGCGATAGGCCAGATGGCCGCCCAGCATGCCGCCGATGGCGACCGCCGTCAGCCCCAGGAAGCCGTAGGTCCGGCCTGCTGCGCCGCGTCCCTTGACGCGGTGGGTGAGCGAGGCGGCGTACAGGCCGACGGCCGCCGAGTTCGTGAGGGCGTGCACCAGGCCGACACGCTGCTGCTGCCGGTGCAGCTCCGCCCAGTCGACCCAGCCCGCCAGGGCCGCGGGAGCGGCGGAGACCAGGCCGACGCCGACCAGCAGGCCCGCCCCGCGGGAGCGGCCGGGGTACAGGTCCAGTACCGCCGCCGACAGCCAGCTGCCGATCGGCACCTGCACCATCAGCGGATGCACCGGGTGCCCCAGCCACCTGCCGTGGAGGAGGTCCCGCCCGTCGCCGAGCGGCAGTGCCCGCACCCCCTTGCGGACCGCGTCGATCACCGCGTCGGCCCTGGGCTCCCGCTCCAGGCGGTCCAGCAGCCGCAGGAGGCGGCTCTGCCGCTCGCGGGGGCGGCGGCGTGGCGTAGCACTCATCGTCGGCCGGGTCCCCACCTGCCCAGACAGCAAACCGGCGCCGGACGCCTGCGGGTGGGCCACTGTCACAGCGGTCAGTCGCCCTGCCCAATCAAGCATCGGCCCAGAACCCGGGTCCAGTACGGTGCCGAGCGGGGTCGGCACTTCGTCCTGTGGGGCGCCGCTGGGCGACGCCGGGATTCGGAAGGGCGTTCACCTGCAGCCTCCTCGCGTTGCAGGGGCATGCCGGCATGCGAGCGGTGGGTCAGCGCGGAGCCGGGCGTCACCGGGGTTCAGTCCGGGCCGCGGGGCAGGTAGTAGGTCTGTCTGAGAAAGGCGGCCATGTCCTGCAGAGCCTGTCTGTATCCGGCCTTGTAGTGCGCGTCGACGTCGGTCCGGCGGCCTTCGGCCTCCGCCCAGGAGTCGAGGTGCCAGGCGATGAGCAGGTGGTTGCGGTACAAGGCGCCGTGCCTCCCGCCGAGGGCGGCTCGCGCGCGACCCTCGTCCCAGTCCTCCAGGTCGCTGGTGTCGAAGGCGAGCAGTTCATCGTCGGTCTGCGGCACCGTTTCCCTCCTCGGGTGGACTTCTCGCGGTGACAGCTCATCGCTTGCACCTGCCGGCCGATGAGTCCCCCTCTTGTGCCCCTCCTGAACGCTCGTCCCCGTGGAACTGAGCACGGACGTCGTTGCGCGTTGTACCGGGCCCCCTCCGGGTACCCGGCCGGACATGGAGACCCGGGGCCCCGGCAGGCGTCGCGGCCCGGCTCCGGCGCCACCGCACCGGTACCGGTCGGGAACGCAGGCAAGCGTTGAAGGATGTCATTCAGCTGGTCTCCAGCCAGATCAAGAGCTTGTCCACCGGGTCCGACCCCATGCGGCGGATCGGAAGCCGCCGCTATCTCGGCAAACCCGCCGTGGTGGGACATGGGCATGCAGGGGAGTCGATGCGCGTGGTGACGTACGGGCCGGAACATCGTGTGCGCGTGCCGGCGCTGCGGGCCGGCTGGCTGACACAGACTTTTCTGCACTGGGCGTACGCTCCTGAACTCGTCCAGCGCCTGCTGCCCGATGGGCTTACGGTCGACACCTATGACGGGCATGCCTGGGTGGGTCTCACACCGTTCGTCATGGCCGACGTGCGTCCTCCCGGCTCCCCTGTGGCGCTGGCTGCCTTTCCGGAGACCAATCTGCGCACCTATGTGCGTGGACCGGGCGGCCGGGAAGGGCTGTGGTTCCCGTCGATCGAGGTGGCCAGCCCGGTGATGCTGGCGGCTCGCGGCATCGGAGCGCCGTACCACCTCGGGCGGCTGCGGCTGGCGCGCAGCGGTGAAAGCGTGACGTACGCCGGATCGAGGTGGGGTGGTGGGTCGGCTTACCGCATGACCGTACGACCGGGCCCGCCGATCCGCCCTACGCACCGGGACGTGTGGTTGGCGTCGCGATGGCGGGCGTTCACGCACAGCGCGGGGACTTTGTGGGAGACGCCCGTCGAGCACGAGCCCTGGCCCCTGCGCGCGGCGCATCTCGACGACCTCGCCGAGAGCGTGACCCGTGCTGCAGGGTTGCCGGCACCCGCCGAGGAACCGCTGGTGCACTTTTCCGACGGGGTGCACAAGGTGCGCCTCGGTCTCTCGAGGCCGGTGCGGCCGCAGCCGAGGAGGCAGGGATGAACCCCGTCCGGGTGGCCCGATCACCAGGGCTGTTCAACCTGGTCGGCGGCGGCTGGCCCTTGCTGCACCTGCGCAGCTTCGAGTGGGTCTTCGGCCCCAAGTCGGAGGAGTGGCTGCAGCAGACGACCGCCGGGCTGCTCGCCACGGCAGGCTGCAGCATGCTGCTCGGCCCGGCCACGACCGACGGGCTCCGCCAGGCCCGCCGCACCGGTGTGGGGACTGCGGTGACCCTGCTGGCGATCGACCTGTTGTATGTGCCGCGACACCGCATCCGCCCGACCTACCTGCTGAACGCGGCCATGCAGGCCGGATGGCTGACGGCATGGCTTCGCTGTGGCCGACTGGCGGGGCCCGCGCGCGCATGAGCGTTCGCCGCCATCGTGAAACGATCCCTACCGCGCCGTGACCCGCAGGGTTTCGGCGGTGGGGTCGGCGGCATCGGGGATGAACATGCCGGCCGCCACGCCGCTGGTCAGGTAGTCGACGACCTGCTGGTTGATGACCTCGCCGGGTGCGACGACGGGGACGCCGGGCGGGTAGGGGCTGATCGTCTCCGCCGCGACGCGTCCCACGGCCCGCTGCGCCGGGACGTGTTCGGCGGCGGCGAAGAAGGCGTCGCGCGGAAGCATGGCCTGTTCCAGCTGCAGCACGCGAGGCTCGGGTAGGCGGACCGAAGGCTGTTTCTCGATGGTGTCGGCGTGCTCGACGAGGCGGTGCAGGGAGTCGATGAGGAGGTTCTCGGTCCGGTCGTTGTCGGCGTGGGTGATCTGCGCGCTGATCCGGCAGGTGTCGGAGGACCCGATGTCGACGTGGCAGTGGGTGCGCAGCCACTCGGTGGCCTGCATGCCGCTGATGCCGAGCTCCCGTACGTCAATGGTGATCTTCAGCAGGTCCAGCTCCGCCGCCAGCCCCTGGTCCACGACCTCCGGACCCATCAGGCGCAAGCCGGGCATGCCGGCGGCGGCCTTGCGGATACGGGCGGCTCGCTGCAGCGCCGCGTCGAGCAGGTCGTGTCCGTGCTCGACCATGTGGCGGCGCCACCCATCAAGGGTGGCGTACACCAGCGAGGAGGAGCTGGTGGTGCCCAGCAGGTCCTCACGCTGTTTGAGCACTTCGGGTGAGATGCGATCGCCCTGGAGGTGGAACACAGAGCTTTGCTCGACCGCGCCGCCCATCTTGTGGACGCTGGTGACGACGAGGTCCGCGTCGGCGTCCATGCCCCAGGCCGGCAGATCGGGGTGGAAGGGCAGGTGCGCTCCCCAGGCTTCGTCGACGATCAAGGGGATGTCGTGCTCGTGGCAGACGGCTGCGATGCCGCGGATGTCGGCGCACGAGCCCCAGTCCGTCGGCGTGATCAGCAGCATCCCCTTGACGTCGGGATGCTCGCGCAGGGCCCGGCGTACGTCGTCGGGCTCGGGCGGGTGGGCCAGGTGCCGCTCGGTGTCGAACTTGGCGTGCACCCACACCGGGTGAACGCCGTTGACGATCACTCCGGCAATCACGGACTTGTGGGCGTTGCGCGAGATGAGGAGTTTCTCGCCGGGTCCGGCCACGGACAGCATCGCGGTCTTGACCGACAGGGAGCTGCCGCAGGTGGAGAAGAAGGCGTGCTCCGCGCCGACCGCGTCGGCCATCAGCTCCTCGGCCTGCGTGAGTACCCCTCGCGACTCACGGCGGTCGTCGAGCCCGTTCAGGGACAGCACGTCCGAGGCGAAGACACCCTCCCCGACGATGTCGAGGACCCGGGGATCGGCTCCGAGACCCTGCTTGTGGCCGGGCGGCCCGTACACCACGTCGTCGCGGCGCCGGAACTCCTGCAGTGCCTCCAGCACGGGGACACGAGAGTGATCCATCCTTGCCCTCCTCATCGCTGCGTTGCCGCGGGGAGGCCGGCTTGCGTCGGGGTACCGGTCCGCCCATGACCGGGTTGCACGGGTCCCGCAGCTGAAACGAGAAGACGGCACCGCCGGGATGGTCGGGCCCCGGGACCATCTCGATCGTCTCGTGCTGCGGTCGGGCTGGTTCGAGCAGCTCATGAGGACGGGGGCCGGGTGCTCGTCCGTCGCGCTGAGCCGACGGGGGACCTGCATCCCGCCGCCTTGCGAGATATCAAGGTGGTGCGGCGTCGAGGGAGGGGTAGCTGTCGAGTACCCGGTCGACGCCGGTCAGTTGCAGCATCTTCTGCACCTGCTGGCTGGGGGCGATCAGCGCGAGGCGGGCACCGGTGATTCTGGTGGTGCGGTAAGCGGTGATCAAACAGGTCAGACCGGTGGAGTCGAGGAAGGTGACGCCGGACAGGTCCACCAGCACCGTATGGCCGTCGCGGCCCAGCAGCGGTTGCAGCGCGTCGGCGAGATGGTGGGCGGTGTGCCGGTCCAGATAACCCGTGACCGTCACCAGAGAGCGATCGGGGGCTGACGTACGCACCTGTACGTCCACAGGAGTGGCCTGCCGCCGGTCAGGGGTGGGCGGGTGGGTGCTCACGCGATCCTCCTGTCCCGGGCTGGTGCGCCTCACGGGGTGAGCTCGTCCTGGTGCGCGCCGCGCCACTCGGTGAGCAGCACGGTGGCGTCGTCGGCGAGCCGCCCGGCGTTGTGGTCCATGACAGCCGCCATGAGGCGGCGCAGGGTCTCGTGCAGGGTGTGCCGACCCGCGTGGTGACGGCGGATGAAGCTGACGAACCGATCCCGGCCGAACACGTCACCACAGGCGTCACGGGCTTCGATGATCCCGTCGGTGTACAGCAGCAGACGGTCACCGGGTTGGAGGTGCTCGGTGCGCTGGGTCACCGGCAGGCCCAGATCGCTGCCCATGGGGCCGGCCGGCGGGCAGGCCAGCTCGATGATCCAGCGGTTGTCGCGGATGAGAATGGGGAGGTGATGGCCGCGGTTGATCCAGGTCAGCCGCCCGCTCGCCATGTCGAGGTCGGCCAGGATGGCGGTGACGTAGCGACTGGTGCTGAACTGCTCCAGCAGCACCCGTTCCACCTGCTCGCTGGTCTCGGTCAGCGACGCTCCCTGGCGGCGGGCGTTCCGGCAGGCGGCCACGGCGACGTTCGCGGTGATACCGGCGGTCGTGTCATGGCCCATGGCATCGAAGACGCCCAGATACAGCGTCGTGCCGGCGACGGCGTAGTCGAAGGCATCACCGCCGACCTGGTACGCCGGTTCCATCACCGCACCCACGGTGATGTCACGTCCGGCATAAGCGGGAGGCGGGGTGAGGTTCCACTGCATCTCGGCGGCGACGTTCATCGCCTCGGTGCGGACCAGCCGCGCGTAGGAATCGCTGAAGGATCGCTTGCTGAGCAGCAGCAGAGCCGTGGTCGACGCGAGATCGCGCAGGATGTCGCGCGTCGGCTCGTCATCGGTGTCGCTGTCACCGTCGCTGTCGGCACGGAGCACGCCCAGGCGCTCCACGCCGTCGGTGACGGCCACCCACCACCGCCGCCGCCCGCCCGGTGTGTCGGCCGATGCGGATTCGGCGAGCACATCCACACGCTGGTACGCCTGGCCCGGGAGACTGCCCTGGACCGTGAACTCCTGCCCTCCGCGAGCGGCGTCACGCCCCTTGCCGGTGAGCTGGCGCAGTACCGTCTCACGGATGTCGACGACGTAGACGGCCACGTCGTGCAGCCCGGCTTCTGCGGCGTGCTCGGCGACCAGATCCGGAAGCTGCTCCAGCGTGACGGTGTGACTGGCCTGAACCATCCGGACCAGGGCCAGAGCGGACGCGGCCCGGTCAACCACGACAGACCCTCTTCGGCCGCCGGGGCCTGGTCGAAGAGGGGGCGACCTGCGCCGGGCCACGGCGAGGACATCGCATGGACGACCCCTTTCCGGCCCTCCTACGAGCAGTGATCACTCACCGCGGACGGCGCCGCCCGGCGCCGCCGAGACACGCCATCGAGGCGCCAGGGCCCGAGACTGCTCTCAACATACTCGGTAGGCTCCGTCGGCGCCGAAGGATCGGTCATCAGCACATCCCGGGCCGCCTGCCACAGCAGCTCGGCTGCGATGCCACGCGACCGCGGCCACCGCGCGCCATCGCGGGGGGTGTGACCTTTCTTGCGGTCTGGGAGTCTCGGGCGTGTTCGCCGTTGCGTCACGCTGACGGCGGCGGCAGCGGCACATCTCCCGTCGGGGCAGGTCACAGGGTCGCGGGCGGAAGCACACGGCAGGAAGGCCGCGCCCGCGGAGAGTAATATCTGTACCCGCGAAATGAGAAACAGGTACCGGGTGCGGCGAGTATTCCTGGACCGCCCGGCGGAGCGGAATTATCGACCACGCGAGGTCGATCGCGCCGTGCTACTGTCGTCATCAGTTGCAGGTGTGGTTGCCAGAAGGTTTTTCCGACGGCTGATCATCACGGCGACACGGAATGCGCACACGGCGTATTCCTGGCACCGTCTCCGAAGGAGAAACAAAATGGCTACTGGTACCGTGAAGTGGTTCAACGCGGAAAAGGGCTTCGGCTTCATCGAGCAGGACGGCGGCGGCCCCGACGTCTTCGCCCACTACTCGAACATCGCCACCCAGGGCTTCCGTGAGCTGCTGGAAGGCCAGAAGGTGTCGTTCGACATCGCGCAGGGCCAGAAGGGCCCGACCGCCGAGAACATCGTTCCCGCCTGACGCACCGGCACTGACGCTACTTCGCAGCTGGGGCCCGCACCTTGGGGTGCGGGCCCCGGCTCGTTTCTTTTCCAGGGCGATTCGGCCCTGTCGTCATCGGCCCGTTCTCGCGATTCTCTGCGCCGCTCGTCCTGCTGCGGAAATTCCTTGATACGTGCCCGCATCGAGGAAGGTTCCGCATGAACCGCACCCGTTCCACACGCGCACGCACCAATCGCACATACGAGCGCTCCGGCGCTCCGCGCCGTTCCAACGGTTACGGAAACCGGCAGTCCGCGGGGGGCGAGTTCGCGCTGCCGAAGACGGTCACACCCGCGCTGCCCGCCGTCGAGTCGTTCGCCGATCTCGCCATGCCGGCGCCGTTGCTGGCCGCGCTCGGCCACGCAGGAGTGACCGTGCCGTTCCCGATCCAGGCGGCGACCCTGCCGAACTCCCTGGCCGGCCGTGACGTACTCGGTCGCGGCCGCACCGGGTCGGGCAAGACCCTCGCCTTCGGCCTGGCGGTACTGGCCCGTACGGCGGGGCGGCGCGCCGAGCCGCGCCGGCCACTGGCCCTGGTCCTGGTCCCCACCCGTGAGCTGGCCCAGCAGGTCACCGACGCGCTTGCTCCCTACGCCCGTTCCGTGAGCCTGCGGCTCGCCACCGTCGTCGGCGGAGTGTCGCTCGGCAGGCAGGCCCATGCGCTGCGGGCCGGCGCGGAGGTGGTCGTAGCGACGCCCGGTCGGCTCAAGGACCTCATCGACCGGGGTGACTGCCGGCTCGACGACGTCGGCACCACCGTCCTCGACGAGGCCGACCAGATGACCGACATGGGCTTCATGCCCCAGGTCACCGCCCTGCTCGACCAGGTGCGTCCCGAGGGTCAGCGGCTGCTGTTCTCGGCCACCCTGGACCGCAACGTCGACCTGCTGGTCCGCCGCTACCTGACCGACCCGGTGGTGCACTCCGTCGACCCGTCGGCCGGTGCCGTCAGCACGATGGAGCACCACGTACTGCACGTGCACGACGCGGACAAGCACCGCACGACCACCGAGATCGCGGCCCGGGACGGCCGGGTCATCATGTTCCTGGACACCAAGCACGCCGTGGACCGGCTGACCGAGCACCTGCTGAACAGTGGTGTCCGCGCCGCCGCCCTGCACGGCGGCCGGTCCCAGCCGCAGCGCACCCGGACCCTGGCGCAGTTCAAGGACGGTCACGTCACCGTCCTGGTGGCCACCAACGTCGCGGCCCGCGGCATCCACGTCGACAGCCTCGACCTGGTCGTCAACGTGGATCCGCCCAACGACCACAAGGACTACCTGCACCGTGGCGGCCGTACGGCCCGCGCCGGGGAGTCCGGCAGCGTCGTCACGCTCGTGACGCCCGGCCAGCGCCGCGGCATGACCCGGCTGATGGCTTCGGCCGGCATCACCCCGCACGTCACCCCGGTCCGCTCGGGCGAGGCGGAGCTGAGCCGCATCACGGGTGCCCAGGCGCCCTCCGGTGTCCCGGTGGTCATCACCGCGCCTGCCACGGAACGCCCCCGCCGCGCGGCCTCGTCCTCCCGCAGCCGTCGGAGCCGCACCGGCCAGGGACGGCCCGTCGTCGCGGGGGCGCGCCGCAAGGCGCAGCGGCGGCCCGGCAACGACACGGCCGCATAGGCGCCGCAAAGGCCGCCCATCCGATCATCCCCTACCGAAGGAGACACCCTTGACGCCAGTACGGACGCAGTACGGTGTGCCGGACCCCGCTCCCGCGACCGCGGTCGAGGACACCGAAGGGCACGGGCCTCGGGTATGTGACGACATGACCGTCGAGGTGGCCCTGGCCGTCATGGCGGGTGCCCGGGTGGAGTACCTGACCGTCTGCGACGGGGACGACCAGAGCACGGGTGTGATCACCCTGGTCCGGCTCGCCGTTCTCCGCGAGAGTTCCGAGTACACGGACCGGATCCGTCTGCGGGACGTCCTCGACGGACGGCTGCCCGCCCTCTCCTGCTGATCCGTCTCGCCCCGGGCAGCCCGTTCTCCTTCTCCCCGCGACTTCTCCCCTGTGAGGCATCATGCGCTGTGTCATCGCCCGGTACCCGTTCGACCTGACCAGGACCGGGACACGCCTCGGCTTCACCTGCCACGACCGCCCCACGGGCGCGCCCGCGGGTGTGGGTGGACGCACTCTCGTGCAAACCGCGTCCGCACTGCTCGGCGGCACCGGCCCCGAGGCCGCGTGAGAACGGGCGGGAAACCGCCCTCAGGATCCCGGTGGGGGGGCGCGCGGGCCGCGGCGCGCCGCACCCCCCCCCGCGGTGGCCCGCCCGGGGGCGCGCCGC
>NZ_JBEYXJ010000164.1:0-13756 GCF_040645015.1 Streptomyces sp. NPDC046881
GGGGCGGGGGGGGGGGGGGCGGGGGGGGGGCGGGGGCCGCGCCCTGGGGCGAGCCCGGGGGGGCGGGGGGCCCCGGGGGGCTCACCGGGGTCCGGGGCTCACCGGGGTCCGGGGCTCACCGGGATCCGGGGTTCACCGGGGTTAGCCGGGATCCGGGGGTCCGTGCCCCGGTCAGATCCGTACCTCGACCGTCTTCGCCAGCCGGTCGTGCAGGCCGCGGCCGTCGCGGTCCCAGACCAGGGCGGGGATCGCGAGGCAGAGCAGGACCGTGCGCACCAGGGAGCGCCCCGGGCTGACCGTGCCGGTCTCCAGGGCCACGACCCGGATGCCGAAGAGGCGCTTGCCCGGGGTGAAGCCGACCGTGCCGACGGTCAGGGCGCTCAGGACGAAGAAGACGCCGAGCGCCCAGTTGCTCGTAGCCGGCCCATAGCCGTGGGTGATCAGGCCGTATGCGATCAGGACGCACAGCGCCCAGTCCACCGCGAGGGCGCCGAGCCGCCTGCCGGGCCGTGCGATCGAGTTCGGTCCGTGCTCCGGGAGACCGAGCTGCTCGCCCCGGTACCCGAAGTCGGCACCCGCCTCTTCCATGGCCGCGCGCGGCCCGGAGAGCCACGATCCGATTGCCTGCCTGTTGTCCACCCGTCCACGGTACTGCGCCCGGTTTCGGGCACTACGCACAGGGGTGTGTCGGGGCTACCGTGGACAGGTGGCCGGTTAACTTCTGCGAAACAAACGGGTCACGCCCGAGAAATCACCCGTCCCTAGGGTCGAGACCAGCGTGTGCCACCGCACTGGCCGCACGAACGATCTACCACCCCGGCGAGGACGGTCGGGAGTAGGAGGAGCTGGATGTTCCAGAACGCCGACGAGGCCAAGAAGTTCATCGCGGACGAGGACGTCAAGTTCGTCGACGTCCGCTTCTGCGACCTGCCGGGCGTCATGCAGCACTTCACGGTGCCCGTTGAGGCGTTCGACCCGGACGAGGAGCTGGCCTTCGACGGATCGTCGATCCGCGGATTCCAGGCCATCCACGAGTCCGACATGGCTCTGCGTGCCGACCTGTCCACCGCGCGGGTCGACCCGTTCCGCCGGGACAAGACCCTCAACATCAACTTCTTCATCCACGACCCGATCACGGGCGAGCAGTACTCCCGTGACCCGCGGAACGTGGCCAAGAAGGCGGAGGCGTACCTGGCGTCGACGGGTATCGCCGACACCGCGTACTTCGGTCCCGAGGCCGAGTTCTACGTCTTCGACAGCGTGCGCTTCGCCACCTCGGCGAACGAGTCCTTCTACCACATCGACTCCGAGGCGGGCGCCTGGAACACCGGCGCCGTCGAGAACAACCGTGGGTACAAGGTCCGCTACAAGGGCGGCTACTTCCCGGTCGCCCCGGTCGACCACTTCGCCGACCTGCGCGCCGAGATCTCCCTGGAGCTGGAGCGGTCCGGCCTGAAGGTCGAGCGCCAGCACCACGAGGTGGGCACCGCCGGCCAGGCCGAGATCAACTACAAGTTCAACACCCTGCTCGCCGCCGCCGACGACCTGCAGCTCTTCAAGTACATCGTGAAGAACGTCGCCTGGCGCAACGGCAAGACCGCGACCTTCATGCCGAAGCCGATCTTCGGTGACAACGGCTCGGGCATGCACGTGCACCAGTCGCTGTGGAGCAACGGCGACCCGCTGTTCTACGACGAGGCCGGTTACGCGGGCCTGTCGGACACCGCCCGCTACTACATCGGCGGCATCCTCAAGCACGCCCCGTCGCTGCTGGCCTTCACCAACCCGACGGTGAACTCGTACCACCGTCTGGTGCCGGGCTTCGAGGCGCCGATCAACCTGGTGTACTCGCAGCGCAACCGCTCCGCCGCGATGCGTATCCCGATCACGGGCTCCAACCCGAAGGCCAAGCGCGTCGAGTTCCGCGCGCCCGACTCCTCCGGCAACCCGTACCTGGCCTTCTCGGCCCTGCTCCTCGCGGGCCTGGACGGCATCAAGAACAAGATCGAGCCGGCCGAGCCGATCGACAAGGACCTGTACGAGCTGGCTCCCGAGGAGCACGCGAACGTCGCCCAGGTCCCGACCTCGCTCAACGCCGTCCTCGACGCGCTGGAGGCCGACCACGAGTTCCTCCTCCAGGGCGACGTGTTCACGTCCGACCTGATCGAGACGTGGATCGACTTCAAGCGCACCAACGAGATCGCCCCGCTCCAGCTGCGCCCGCACCCGCACGAGTTCGAGCTGTACTTCGACGTGTGACAGACCCGCCCAGGCGCCGACCGAGGCCCCGCCGTTTCCCCCGGGAGCGGCGGGGTCTCGGCGTTCGCGGGGGTCAGGTCAGTGCGGACGCCGACGGTACGACCACGCCGTAGAGGTCGGTGACGGTGGCGAGGGCGCTGTGGTGGAGCTGGGACGCGGGGACCTCGGCGAGCGGTGTGCGCAGGGGGCGGGTCGCGCAGGCGTCGGCGACCACGGTGGGGCGGTTGCCGCGCAGGAAGGCGCCCTGGGCGGTGAACAGGACGCACATGTGGGTCATGAAGCCGGCGATCACGACGTCCTGGTGGCCGGCGGCGTCCACGTGCTCGGCGAGGTCGGTGCCGTGGAACCCGTCGGGGGCGGTCTTGACGACGACGGGTTCGCCGTCGAGGGGGGCGACGCGGGGGTGGATGCGGCCGATCTCGGCGCGGATGTCGTACGGGGTGCCCTCGCCGCCGTCGTTGACGACGTGGACGATCCGCGCGCCCGCGGTCCGGGCCCTGGCGAGCAGGCCGGCCGCGGCGTCGAGGGCGGCCTGCCAGCCGTCCAGCTCCATCACGCCGCGCGTGTAGGTGTTCTGGTAGTCGACCAGGATCAGCGTGGAGCCGGCGAGCGAGGCCGGGGTCTGGTCGAAGCCGTTCAGGTCGCGCAGGGTCGTGGTGGGCACGGCAGCCCTTTCTCGGGTGGTGGTGTGGGTACGGCGACCACGCTAGGAGCCGCCGCCGATGACGGCAATGTCAGGTAACTTGCAGATCCGGACATCGACAGAGGGGTGCGGGAGAGTATGAGCGGGGTACGGCGGTTCGTCGTGATCATGCTGTTCGACGGCGTCGACCTGCTGGACGTCACCGGCCCGCCGGAGGTGTTCGCGCTGCTCCGGCGGGAGACCGGAGGCGAGAGCGGGTACGAGGTGGTGCTGGCCGCCGAGACCATGGAGCCGGTCACGACCGCCGCCGGGGTGCGGGTGCTGCCCGACCTCACCTTCGCGGAGGTGTCCGGGCGCGCCATCGACACGCTGCTGGTGCCGGGCTCGGTCGAGGTCGACGAGGAGCGCCGGGTGCACGCCCTCGCCGATCCCGGCGTCGTCGACCGGGTGCGTACGCTCGCCGCCCGCAGCCGGCGCGTCGCCTCCGTCTGCGTGGGCGCGCACCTGCTCGCCGCCGCCGGTCTGCTGGACGGCAGGCGGGCCACCACCCACTGGTCGACCGCCGGGCAGCTCGCCGCCGAGCATCCCTCGGTCGAGGTCGACGCCGACCCGATCTTCATCCGGGACGGCGGGGTGTGGACCGGCGCGGGCATCACCGCCTGCCTGGACCTGTCCCTCGCGCTCGTCGCCGAGGACTTCGGGGAGGCCGTCGCCCTGCGGGTCGCCCGTCAGCTGGTCATGTACCTGAAGCGGCCGGGCGGGCAGAGCCAGTTCAGCGTGCCCGTGGAGCCCGTCTCGACCACCCGGCGCATGGCCGAGCTGCGCCACTTCGTCGCCGAGCACCTCACCGGGCCGCTGACCGTCGCCGACCTCGCCCGGCACGCCCATGTCAGCGAGCGCCAGCTGGCCCGCGTCTTCAAGACGGAACTCGGCATGACCCCGGCCGCCTATCTGGAGGCGGCCCGCGTCGAGGCCGCCCGCAACCGGCTGGAGACCACGGACGACACCCTCGACCGGGTCGCGACCGCGTGCGGTTTCGGTACGACCGACACCCTGATCCGGGCGTTCCGCCGCAAGCTCGACACCACGCCCACCGAGTACCGCACCCGTTTCCGCCGTTCCGGCTGACCGGGACCCGACCCCGTGCAACCTTTCGCGCTTCTCAAACTTCCTATTGTCGGGGGATCATCCCTCCGGATCGGGTCGGACGAGAGAGGTTGAACGGGGATGCCGGAACAGGACGACTGGGACCACGAGTTCGATCACAGGTGGGCGAACTCGGCCGAGCACAAGGAGCCCTCCGCCCGGGCCCGCATGCTCGCCGCCCGCTGGAAGGAGAACCCTCCGAACCCCACCCCCTTCCGCGCCGACCCGGACCCGGCCCCCCGCCGCTCGTCCTGGGTCTCGACCGCGGTGGTCCTCGGCTGCGTGGCGGTGGTCATCGTCCTGCTGGGGTACGCGCAGATGCGCTCGCCGTACTGACGCACGGCGGCCCGGCGCCTTTGCCGCTCCTGGGGCCGTTCCGGACCGCTTCATGGCAATTCCCGGGTGCACACTGGACACCGGGGCGAGTGCCTGACTGCGGGGTGATGCGAGATGCGGAGCCGTTTCCGGAGTGATCGGCGGCTGGCCGTGCGTATGGGGCTGACGATGTTCCTGCTCGGGCTGCTGTACGTGGGGTTCGTCGCCGCGCTGATCGTGCTGCTGAGGTCCTGGGTGCTCGTCGCCGTCCTGATCGGGGCGATGTTCGTGGCGCAGTTCTGGTTCTCGGACCGGATCGCGATGTTCGCGATGCGCGGGCGGGTCGTGGAGCGGGAGGAGTATCCCGAGCTGCATGCCGTGGTGGACCGGCTGTGCGCGATCGCCGACCTGCCCAAGCCGGTGGTCGCCGTGTCCGCGATGGACATGCCGAACGCGTTCGCGACCGGGCGCAGCGCCGATCACGCGGTGGTCTGCGTGACGACCGGGCTGCTGCGCCGGCTGGAGCCGGCGGAGCTGGAGGGCGTGCTGGCGCACGAGCTGTCGCACGTGCGGCACAAGGACGTCGCCGTGATCACGATCGCGTCGTTCCTGGGGGTCGTCGCGGGTCTGGTCGTACGGTTCGCGTTCTACTCGCAGGTCTTCGGCGGCGGCCGCCGGGACCAGAACACCGCCGCCGTGTTCGCCGCCGTGCTCGGCGTCTCCGCGGCCGTGTACGCGATCAGCTTCCTGCTGATCCGTGCGCTGTCGCGGTACCGGGAGCTGGCGGCCGACCGTGCGGCGGCGCTGCTGACCGGCCGGCCCTCGGCGCTGGCGGCGGCGCTCACCAAGGTCTCCGGGGAGATCGCGCGGATCCCGACGAAGGACCTGCGGACGGCGCAGGCGTTCAACGCGTTCTACTTCACCCCGGCGACCGGCCGGGAGCCCGGCATCGAGCGGTTCTTCTCCACGCACCCGAGCCTGGAGCAGCGGCTGGAGCAGCTGGGCCGGATCTCGGCGGAGCTGGGCGAGGCCGCCACCCCGGGGAAGGCGGGCTGACCGTGGGGCTGCTGGACATCCTGCTGGGCCGTTCGAAACCGGCCGCGCCCGATCTGGACCAGCTGTTCGCGCTGCCGTCGGCGGCCGTGACGCTGGAGGCGGCGGCCGGTTTCACGCCGACCGGGGACGGGGCGGTGTGCTTCGCCACGGTCGAGGGGGCGGCCTTCGAGCAGATGCACCGGGAGGTGCAGGCGCTGCTGGACGCGGACACCGACCGCACCGGCCCGCCGGTGGAACTGCGCCGCGACGGCTACGGCTACTCCTGGCTGGTGTCCCGGCGTTCCCCCGGCCGGCTGCCCGAGCTGGTCAACGACCTGCACGCGGTGAACACCTCGCTGGAGGTCAACGGCTTCGGCCCGCAACTGCTGTGCTCCCTGGCCGGGTTCACCGACGGGGCGGGCCGCAGGCTGGCGCTCGTCTACCTCTACAAGCGCGGCACCTTCTACCCGTTCGCCCCGCTGCCCGGTGCCGCCGAGCGGCGGGACACCGCGCTGGAGCTGCAGCTGAGGGCGGTGCTCGGCGGCGACCTGCGGATCGAGCCGGACCTGGGCCGCTGGTTCCCGGTGTGGGGCGCCCCCGGCCTGTGACGGCCGGCGACGCCCCCGCTCACTTCGTGCTGGTGCCCCGCTCCTGCCGCCGGGCCTCGTAGGGCCGCTCACGGCGGTAGCGGCGCTCCCACCTGGCCTGCCGGTCCCGGCGCTCCCGGTACGCCCGGTAGCTGTCGGGCGGGGCACCGGAGCCGGCGGGCGGGGCCGTACCGGGCGAGCCGCGTCCGTGTGTCGCGTACAGGTACAGCAGGGCGACGGCGGCGAGCCACCAGAGATGGTTTCCGATTCCGAGGATCACCAGGACGACGGTCCCGGTCGCGAGGATTCCACGCATGACGGACCTCCGCGGGGGGTGAGCCGAAGGGACGGGAGAGGCGGAGAGTGTCTGTTTCGCCGCCGTTTGTTCAGAGTAGGGAGGGCGTGACGGCCGCTGCACCCCGTTTTCCGGGTGCGGCGACGGCCGTGAGTGAAGGGCCCGCATGGACGAACTCACCGCTTTCAGCTACCCGTACGACGGCGAACGGCTCAGCGGAGTGAGCGCGGGCCCGCCCGGCCGGGCCACGGCGGTCCTGCTGCACGGCGCGGGCAACGGCAGCAAGGAGCGGCTGCTGCCGTTCGTCACCGACTTCGCCGACCGGGGCTGCCGCGCCCTGGCATTCGACTTCTCCGGCCACGGCGAGAGCACGGGCGCGCTCGCGAAACTGAGCCTGCGCCGGCGGTTCGAGCTGGCGGTGGCGGTGCTCGACGCGCACGCACCGGCCGGCGATCCGCTGGTGCTGGTCGGCTTCAGCGGTGGGGGTCCCCCCGCGCGAGCGAAGCAGAGCGTGGGGGAGGGCAGACCGTGGCGGATCTGGTACGGCACTACGGGCGCCGGGTGGCGGCGGTGGGCCTGTGCGCTCCCGCCGTGTACACGCCCGAGGCCTGGGAGGTCCCGTTCGGCACCGGCGAGGGCCGCTTCTCCGCGCTGATCCGCACCCCGGGCAGCTGGCGGCACTCCCCCGCCCTGGAGGCGTTCCGCTCGTACACGGGCCGGGCGGTGCTGACGGTCCCGGGCAGCGACACGGTCATCCCGCCGGCGGTGACGGCGGCCGTCCAGGAGGCGCTGTCGGCCGGCAGCCGGTTCACCCGCTTCGAACTCCCCGAGGCCGACCACTTCCTGGGCCTGTGGTTCCGCGACCACGCCGAGGACCGCAAGGCGTTCGTGACGGCGCTGCTGGACGGGCGGCCCCGGGCGCACGGCCCCGGTTGTCAGTGGCATCGGCGACCATGGCGGCACGGGATCGTGAGCCAGGGGAGGCCGGCATGACGCGGGAACGGCGGCACATCGGCGGTGCGGAGCGGCGGGCCCGGCTGGCCCTGCGGCACCGCCTTGCGGGTACGGCACGGGCGGCGACCCCCGAGGAGGTCGCGGCCTCCCTGGTGGCCCTGCACGGCTCCGACCCGGCGACGGTGCACCTGGCGGTGGCCGCCCGGCTGGCCGACCCCGCCAAGGCGGTCGAGCAGACGGAGCGGGCGCTGTACGAGGACCGCACGCTGGTGCGGATGCACGGCATGCGGCACACGGTGTTCGTCTTCCCGGCCGGGCTGACGGCCGTCGTGCACGCCTCGACGGGCCTGGCGGTGGCCGCCCGGGAGCGGGCGAACCTGCTGCGGGACATGGCGGCCGCCGGTGCCCCGGACACGGCCTGGCTGGCGGAGGTCGAGGAGGCCACGCTCGCCGCGCTGGCCCGGCGCGGCCAGGCGACGGCGGCGGAGCTGGCGGCGGACGAACCGCGGCTGCGCGAGCAGTTCGTCTACGCGGCCGGGAAGCGGTACGAGGGCGTCCACACGGTGTCGACCCGGCTGCTGCGGGTGCTGGGCGTGGAGGGCAAGGTGGTCCGGGGCCGGCCGCTCGGCTCCTGGACGTCCGGCCGGTTCCGCTGGGCGCCGGCGCCGGCGCATCCCGAGCTGGACGTGGCCGGGGCCCAGGCCGACCTGCTGGACCGCTGGCTGCGGGCGTGCGGGCCGGCGACCGAGGCGGACCTGAAGTGGTGGACCGGGTGGCGGGTCACCGAGGTCCGCCGCGCGCTGGCCGCGATCGGCGCCGAGGAGGTCACGTTGGACGAGGGCACGGGGTACGTCGCCGACGGCGACACGGCGCCGGTGGCGGCCCCGCAGGAGCCGTGGGCGGCCCTGCTGCCCGCGCTCGACCCGACGGCCATGGGCTGGCAGCAGCGCGACTGGTACCTGGACCCGGCGCTGCGCCCCCTGCTCTTCGACCGCAGCGGCAACGTGGGCCCGACGGTGTGGTGGAACGGGCGGGTGGTGGGCGGCTGGGCGCAGCGCGCGGACGGCGAGATCGTGTGGCGGATCCCCGAGGCGGGCGTCCGCCGCGAGGCCGCGGGCGCGGTAGCGGCGGAGTCCGTGCGGCTGCAGGGGCTGCTCGGCGCCACCCGGGTCACCCCGCGCTTCCGTACGCCGCTGGAGCGGGAGTTGACGGCATGACGGCCGGGTGCCGGGTGCCCCGCACCGGCGCGGGGCACCCGGCATCGCGGGCGGCTCAGCGCGAGTAACGCATCAGCGTCCGCACCATGTGGCACGTGGTGTCCGACGGGGGGCGCATACCGATCCGCTCGGCCGTGCTGCGGATCGTCTCGTTCCGGGCCTGGTCCGGCAGGTAGACGCCCAGGTCGAGCAGGGCTATGGCGAGGCGCATGGCCTTCAGGCGCCGGTTGTGCGTGACGTACCACTCGCGCGGCCGCCCGGCCGGCAGCGGTCGCTTCGCCACGGGCTCGTAGGGCGAGTCGAACAGCACGGCGTGCTGGGCGGTGGACTGGGTCGGCAACGGCTTGGACTTCAGGGCGGCAGCGGGCACAGGCATCCTCCTGTCGCGGTCAGGCAGCCCCCGGGGGCTCCGGTGACTTCCTCGAACACTGCTTCCAGTGTACCGGCGGGCACTGACAATCGGGGGTCGAGGAGAGGAGGCAAAGCCGCAGGTGGAGCCGGAAATTGAGCCGCCGTCACGGGTGGGGGTGACGGGACTGCCGAGGTGTCGCAAAATCGAACAGAGCCGTCGCCGAGTACCGTGTCCCGCATGGAGATCTGGATCAACCCGGCCTGTTCCAAGTGCCGGAGCGCGCTCAGCCTGCTCGACGCGGAGCAGGCCGACTACACCGTCCGCCGCTACCTGGAGGACGTGCCCGGCGAGGACGAGATCAGGGACGTGCTGGAGCGGCTGAACCTGGAGCCGTGGGACATCACCCGCACCCAGGAGACGGAAGCCAAGGAGCTGGGGCTCAAGGAGTGGCCGCGGGACGAGAGCGCGCGGGACCGGTGGATCACCGCGCTCGCCGAGCACCCCAAGCTCATCCAGCGCCCGATCATCACCGCGGACGACGGAACGGCGCTGGTGGCACGCACCGAGGAGGCCGTGCGGGAGGCCCTGTCCCACAACAGGAGCTGAGGGCGGCTCAACTCCACTGTGACGCAGGTTACTCAGGTCACGGCGACAACCGCTGAGTAACCTCGTTCGGTATCTCGTACATAGCGGCGTACGCTCCCCTACCTCTTCAGGAGGCGCGGATGTCGCGCAGGAGAACTCTCGGTACGAAGAAGAAGATCGCGCTGCTGGTCAGCGCCGCGGCAGTGGCGGGCGGCGGGGCCTTCGCACTGGCGTCCACCTCGAACGCCGCACAGAGCCCGCAAGACGCCAAGACGCTGTCCGCCGGGGACTCCAACGTATGCCAGGGGCTGGCCACGGCCCTCGGCAACAACGAGAAGTTCATCGCGGACCAGAAGGCGAAACCGGACGCGCAGTCGGCGGCCCGGATCGCCAACCGCGAGGCGGTCATCAAGCAGATCGAGGTCCAGCAGAAGGCGGCCGGCTGCACCGTTGGGGAGTCGGCTCAGGACTCCCAGGCGGCGCAGGGCGGCGAGGCCCAGCAGGGCGCCGATCAGCAGGCGGGTGCCGACCAGCAGGCGGGCGGCGCCCAGGAGTCCGCGCAGCCCTCGCAGTCGGCCGCCGCGGGAGACAACGGCGCCGGCGCCGGCGCGGCCTCGGGCCAGCAGGTGTGCAACGGCTCCACGGTGACCCTCTCCGGCGAGGGCGGCGCCCCGGCCGCGTCCAGCAACCAGTTCCCGGCGGGCACCACCCTGAAGGTCACCAACCTGGACAACAACAAGTCCACCACGGTGAAGGTGACGTCCGTCTCCGGCAGTTGCGTCCTGCTCAACAACGCGGCGTTCGAACAGGTCCGGGAACCGGGCAAGTTCCTCATCCGCCGCGCCGTGATCGAGAAGGTGGGGTGAGGATCAGGGAGCTGACAGGAAAGCGGTGAGGTGGCGGATCAGGGCCGGCGAGGCCGACTGCGGCAGCGCATGGTGGGAGACGTCCGGCAGCACGGCCGTCTCGGCGAGCGGCAGCAGCTCACCGGCCCGCGCCACCACCTCCCGAGGGTCATGGGTCCTGCTGTTCGCGGCCACGAGCAGCAGGACCGGCACCTCGAGGGCGCGCAGCGCGTCCGGCGCCGGGCGTGGATCGGTCACCGGCTTGGCGGCCGGGAAGCCGGCGGCGGCCTCCTGGAGGGCCAGCCAGTCGGGATCGAGCGCCGCTCCCCCGGTCTCCCACTCCAGGAAGGCGCGGACCCGGCGGGGTACGGGCCGCAGCAGCATCGGCAGCGCGTGCAGCAGGTACGCCGTCTTGAACCCGGCGAAGCACTGGGTCGGGTCCAGGAGGAACAGACGGCGCACCCGGGCGGGCGCGCGCAGCGCGTGGTGCAGGGCGATCCAGCCGCCGTAGGAGTGGCCGCCGACGTCGGTCGCGGTGACGCCGAGGCCGTCCAGGACGGCGTCCAGCCAGTCGGCCAGGTCGGCGACCGTACGGGGGTGGCGGTCGCCGGCCCGGCTCAGCCCGGGCGCGCCGGGCAGGTCCACGGCGTACACGCGGCGCGTCCGCGCCAGGTCGGCGGCCTGCGCGTACCAGGAGGCGGAGGTCGCCCCGCCGCCGCCCGGCAGCAGGAGCAGCGGTGGTGCGTCGCGCGGGTCGCAGACGTTGACGTGGGCCTCGCCGAACGGCGTGGCGACCGACAGCGCCTCGCGGTCGGCCGGCCACTTCGCCATGACCTTGTCGTACGCGACCCGGTACGCCGCACTGTCGTGTCCGGACATGGCGCCACCCCCTATCATCTCGCTCAGCAAGATATTCGCCGAGCGAGATGATAGCCGGGAGGCTCCTCGTGTCCACCCCGCCCGCCCCGTCCGGCCCCGCCCCGGAGCCCGAGCTGGAGATCGTCCACCTGCTGCGCGCCGTCGCCGTCGAACTCGGCCTGCACAGCGCCCGGTTCGCGCACCGCAACGGCATGCACGCCACGGACGTCCGCGCCCTGATCGCGCTCATGGACGCGCGGCGTGCGGGCGAGGAGACGAGCGCCGGGCGGCTCGGCGGCGCGCTCGGGCTCAACTCGGCGGGTACGACCGCGCTCGTCGACCGGCTGGAGCGGGCCGGGCTGGTGCGCCGGGTGCGCGGACGGCAGGACCGGCGCCGGGTCGTGGTGGAGGTGGAGGACCGCGCGGTGGACCTCGGCTGGGCCTTCTTCGGGCCGCTGATCGAGCGGTCGGTGGAGCTGCTGCGCGGCTACGACGACCACCAGCTGACGGCGATCCGGGACTTCCTCACCGGCGTACGGGAGGCCGCCGCCGGAGCGGAGTGAGCCGCCCCGGCCCGGGGACCGGTGAGCTCGCGTGTTCAGGTGTCGCGCATGCGCAGCCGAGCCCGGACGGGGCTCGCGCCGACTGATCTGCGCGAGCCCGGCGGCACCCGGCAGTCCGCCGGCCGGCGAGGGCATGATGGGCGGCGGCAGGTCTCAGGTGTCTCCGGAGGGGCGACCATGGCGTTCAAGACCAAAGTCGCCGAACGGGACGAGTGGTCCTATGCGCCGGCTGTCGGCGTCGGACCGCTCCGGTTCGGTATGACCGTCGACGAAGTGGTCGAGGCGGCCGAGACGTTCGGCCGGACGAAGGTCGGCGATTGTGCGCGGGACCACCCGATCTTCACGCCGACTCGTAAGGTCGAAGTCCACCGTCGGGGTGTGGCTCCTTCACCGCCTGCCGTCACGGCCTATGTGAGCCGAGCCGTGGGGCTGTTCTGCATCGCTGCCGACGCCGTGCACGGACCTCAGGTCGCGTATGACGGACTCCTGCTGGTCGGGAGAGACATGTCGGAGCTGGAGAGCGACGCAATCGCGTATGCCGAGGCGATGGGCGTGCAGTTTCGCTACACGCCCGAGGGCTACGCAGGACCGGATGATCCCGGGATCGTGATGCGCGGCCAACCAGTCGGGCAGGTCCTCCGATCGCGTCCGTTGTTCATGGTGACGCGCGACGGCGCGCATACCGAATGGGACTCGATGCCCTCCGAGGAGTACCGCGTCAACGGCCATTCCACGGCCTGAGTACGTACGGGAAACTCACGGCTGCGGCGGGCCTCGCCGGCGCCGTCGGCCGGGCGGTGGGCGCGCATCTGCTCCGGTGCCGTTCGTGCTGTTGGCCCGCCTGCTCCGCGTCTGGAACTGCTGAGGGTGACCCCGGCCACAGCAAGCCCAGGTAACACGGGGTTCACATAAGAGCAATGGACGGGAAACGGCCTGTTGACAGGCTGCCCGGCAGTTCGAGCGGCGCCCCAGTGCCGCAGCGCCGCAGCACCCGCAAGTGCGCCCGACCCACCCCTAAAGGATGTGGCCCCGTGACCTTCAAGGCTGAGTACATCTGGATCGACGGCACCGCGCCGACGGCCAAGCTGCGTTCCAAGACGAAGATCATCACGGGTGCTCCGGCCGGTCTCGACGCGCTGCCGATCTGGGGCTTCGACGGGTCGTCCACCAACCAGGCCGAGGGGCACTCCTCGGACCGTGTGCTCAAGCCGGTCTTCACCTGCCCGGACCCGATCCGCGGCGGCGACGACATCCTGGTGCTGTGCGAGGTCCTCGACATCGACATGACCCCGCACCGGTCCAACACGCGGGCCGCGCTGGCCGAGGTCGCCGAGCGGTTCGCCGCGCAGGAGCCGATCTTCGGCATCGAGCAGGAGTACACCTTCTTCGACGGCTCCCGTCCGCTCGGCTTCCCCGAGAACGGCTTCCCGGCCCCGCAGGGCGGCTACTACTGCGGTGTCGGCGCCGACGAGATCTTCGGCCGGGAGGTCGTCGAGGCCCACCTGGACAACTGCCTGAAGGCCGGTCTCGGCATCTCCGGCATCAACGCCGAGGTCATGCCGGGCCAGTGGGAGTTCCAGGTCGGCCCGCTCGCCCCGCTGGAGGTCTCCGACCAGCTGTGGGTGGCCCGCTGGCTGCTGTACCGCACCGCCGAGGACTTCGGCGTCTCCGCGACCCTGGACCCGAAGCCGGTCAAGGGCGACTGGAACGGCGCGGGCGCGCACACCAACTTCTCCACCAAGGCGATGCGCGAGGGCTACGACGCCATCATCACGGCGTGCGAGTCGCTCGGCGAGGGCTCCAAGCCGCTGGACCACGTGAAGAACTACGGTGCCGGCATCGACGAGCGCCTGACGGGTCTGCACGAGACCGCCCCCTGGGACAAGTTCTCCTACGGCGTCTCCGACCGCGGTGCCTCGGTCCGCATCCCGTGGCAGGTCGAGAAGGACGGCAAGGGCTACATCGAGGACCGCCGCCCGAACGCCAACGTCGACCCGTACGTGGTGACCCGCCTGCTGGTGGACACCTGCTGCGCCGCGCTGGAGAAGGCCGGCCAGGTCTGATCCACCCCCGCTGCACCGAGGGGCGCCCGCTGTCACAGC
>NZ_JBEYXJ010000165.1:0-13650 GCF_040645015.1 Streptomyces sp. NPDC046881
TTGGTGGTGCCCCCACACTCCCTCCGTCCGCCCGGAGGGCAGGAGGGACTTTGCGGACACGGCCTAGGCCGCCAGGTCGCGCTCCTCGGTCTCCACGGACGTCCGGGCGCCGGGGAGCAGGGCGTCCCGGCCGGCGTCCGCCGCCGGCCGGCGCCGCACCAGCCGGCCGGCGCGCGGCGAGCGCTCCACGGCCCGCATCAGCGGGGTGAGCAGGGCCGTGGCCGGCGGGGACAGCAGCAGGACGACCGCCGTGCCCAGCGCGAAACCGCCGATGACGTCCGTCGGGTAGTGCACGCCCATGTAGACCCGGCAGAAGCCCTCCAGCAGGGCCAGCCCGATACCGGCCAGGCCGAAGCGGCGGTGGGCGACGAAGAGGCCCACGCCGAGCGCCATCGTGATCGTCGCGTGGTCGCTGACGAAGGAGAAGTCGGTCTTGCCGCTGACGAGGACGTCCAGGCCCTGGTGGTCCACGAAGGGGCGGGGGCGCTCCACGAAGCCGCGTATCGGCACGTTCACGAGGACGGCGAGGCCGGCCGCGAGCGGCGCCCACACCAGCGCGGCCACCGAGGGTGCCGCGTCCTCCCCGCCCCGGCGCCGCACCGACCACCAGCACCACAGGATCAGCAGGACCATGGCGAGCAGCAGTCCGTACTCACCGACGAACTCCATGACCCGGTCGAACCAGTGCGGTGCGTCCTTGGCCAGGCCATTGATGTCGTAGAGCAGGTCGACGTCGGGGTTCGATCCGGATTCGGCGAGTACAGCCATGGTGCTGCGGCCCCTTCGTCGTCTTCCCGGACGCACCTCGTGTGCGTCGCGCCTGCCCCCCGTGGTTCGTAGATCCGCTTCCGCTGCACTGCCGCACTGACGTCCGCTCGGCTACGTCAACAGGAACGCACAGCCACCTTCAATACGTTCCACTCTCCACTGAATGATCACGCAGACGTTATCGAAGAGAGACTCATCACCGCAGCTCAGGGGGTTGGTTAACACACCGTCATACACTGGTGGGGAGTGCTTTTGCGCCATCTTCCGTCACCCGGGTCGCGCCGAAGTAGTCGGGGGTGTCGATCGGGTCGAACCGGATCACGGCGCCCGTGCGCGGGGCGTCGATCATGTACCCGCCGCCGACGTAGATCCCGACGTGCCGGATGGCCCGGGAGTCGGTCAGGTCGTCCGAGAAGAACACCAGGTCACCGGGGAGCAGCTGGTCCCGCGAGGGGTGCGGCCCGGCGTTGTACTGGTCGTTGGCCACCCGCGGCAGACCGATCCCGACCTTCTCGTACGCCGCCTTGGTCAGGCCCGAGCAGTCGAACCGCCCGCCCTGCTCGGCGGTGCCCTCGCCGCCCCACAGGTACGGCGTGCCGAGCCGGCTCTGCGCGAAGGCGATGGCACCGGCGGCCTGCCGGGTGGGGTCGATCCGGGTGACCGGCGCGGCGAAGCTCTTCTCCAGGCTGCGGATCCGCTGGACGTAGTTCCGCGTCTCGCTGATCGCCGGCACCCCGCCGGCCCGGATCACGCGGTAGGCGCCCGCGTTGTAGGCGGCGAGCATGTTGTCCGAGACGTTGCCCGGCACGTCCTTCACATACTTGGCGAGTTCGCAGTCGTACGAAGCCGCCGACGGGATCGCGTCGTCCGGATCCCAGATGTCGCGCTTGCCGTCGCCGTTGCCGTCGATGCCGTGCGTCGCCCACGTGCTCGGGATGAACTGGGCGATGCCGCGCGCGTCGGCCGGGCTGACGACGGTCGGGTTCCACCCGCTCTCCTGGTACAGCTGGGCGGCGAGCAGTGCGGGACTGAGCGCGGGGCACAGGTTCCCCCACTTCTGCACCAGCGACGTGTAGGCGGCCGGCACCGCCCCCTTGGCCAGCCCGCGGCTCCCCGACGTCACCCCGCCCAGCAGGTTCCCGGCCACGAGGTAGACACCGACGACGAGCAGCATGACGAAGCCCATGCCGAGCGCGACGGCCGCGCCACCGATCACCCATACCTTCCGCACGGTTCAACTTTCCCCCATGCGGGCGCCCTTCAAGGCCATTTGGGCGTGAAGTGGCGTCATTTCACAGTTGAACGGGCCGGAGTGACGCTTTCTCAGCCCGTTCCGGTGCCCGCCGTCGCGTCCCGGTACAGCTCCGCCGCCTCGCGGCCCAGCACCACGCTGTACGAGGTGTCGGCCGTGGCGCCGCCCTGCTCGTGGCCGCCGAGGACGCCGACGATCTGCGCGTCGCCGTCGACCCAGGGACTGCCGCTGGTGCCGCCGGTGAAGTCGGGGCAGTCGATGCGCTGTTGGGTGCGGCTGTGCACGCTCGGCTTGTTGGTGCAGCTGATGGGGGTCTCCCGGGAGTCGGGATAGCCGGTGACGGTGACCGCGGTGGCGCCGGTGGCCACCCCGGTCGCGAACCGGTTGGCCCCGACCACGTCCTCCAGCCGCCTGCCGCCGGGGCCGGCGACGGTGGCGAAGGCGAGATCGCTGTCCTCGTCCTGCCCCTTGGCCCACCCGTCCGGCAGGAACCGCCGCGTCACCCTCCACACCCCGTACGGCGCCCGCCCGTCCCGGTAGCCCGGCACGAACACCAGGTCGCCGTCGGCGCCGTCCACGCAGTGCGCCGCGGTGACGATCAGATCGCCGCGCGGGCTGTGCGCCACCGACGCGGTGCAGAAGTGGCCGCCGGCGAGCCGGCCGGCCCGGTCCGCGCCGAACAGCGCGCCCACCCGTGCGCTCCGCCGGCTCGCGGCGGTGTCCGTGGTGACCCCGAGCGGGCCCGGCCCGTCGTTCGCGGCAGCCACGGAGGCCGAGGTCAGCGCGAGCACCACCACAGAGGTGACCGAGATGCGTGTGATGCGCTTCATCAAGTCACACTCTTGCCCAGCAAGGTGAGAAACCTGCCTCGACTTCGCTGAGATTTTCCTGTGAACCTCCGGCGCACCGCCGGAGGAGTGCAGGCGGAGTGCCGAAAACCCGTGCGAAAGCCGCCGGCCGCCCCGGTCAGCGGTCAGCGGACCCGGGTCCGCGGTCCTCAGAACGTCGTCGTCATCCCGCCGTCCACCGCGATCGTCTGCCCGGTGATGAAGGAGGCCGCGTCGCTCGCCAGGAAGACGACGATGCCGGCGATCTCCTCGGGCCGGCCCCAGCGGCCCAGCGCCGTACGGGTACGCAGCCAGCGCGTCCACTCCGGGTCGGCGGCGCGCTCCGCGTCCACCTCGGTGGCGAAGGTGCCCGGCGCGACCGAGTTGACGGTCGTACCGCTCGGGCCGAGGTCCGCGGCCAGCGCCCGGGTCAGCCCGTCGAGGCCCGCCTTGGCGGTGGCGTAGCCGATGTCCCCGGTGCGGCCCAGCCGGCCGACCACCGAGGAGACGTTGATGATGCGGCCCGCGACCCCGCGCGCGGCCAGGCCCCGCGCCACCAGCTGGCTCAGGGCGTACGCCGAGGTCAGATGGGTGTCGAGCAGCGCGGCCAGCTCCTCGGGCGCCAGCTCGGCCAGGCCCCGCCGGTCGCGGTGGCCGACGTTGTTGACGAGGATGTCGACGCCGTCGAGGCCCGCCAGCGCCTGCTCGGCCGCGTCCCGGTCGGTGACGTCGAAGGCGGCGGCCGTGACGTCGTAGCCGCCCTCGCCCCGCAGCCGCGCCGCGGTCTGCGCGAGCGTGACCGGATCACGGCCGTTCAGGACGACGTGCGCCCCGGCCGCGGCCAGCCCGCGCGCCATCTCCAGCCCGAGCCCCCGCACGGAACCGGTCACCACAGCGGTGCGGCCCGTCAGCCGGAAGCCCACGGGGCCGGTGCCGGTCATCCCTCGCCCCTCCGTGGGTCGGTGCGGTCGGCGGAACGGCGCGGTGGTCGGTCCGGGCCCGCCGTCTCCTCCACAGGGACGCCGTCCGCAGGGACGCCGGAAGCGGCCCTTCCGTCACCGTACCGTCGCCGGGAGCGGCCACCGCACGCCCGTCAGCTCCTCGGACAGCGTCCACAGCCGCCGGGCCGCCACCGGGTCGCTCGCCGCGGCGCTGCGGCCGACCAGGGTCGGGGCGCCGCGCATCTCGGCGGGGCCGTCGGGGCCGACGTAGGCGGCGCCGGGCAGGTCCTGGACGGCGGCGTACAGGGTGGGCAGGGCGCCGGCCGTCTCGTCCTGGGCGAGGAACCTGTTGCCGACCACCATGACCGCCCTGGCCAGCGGGTTCGCGGTGCGGCTCTGGAGGTTGGTGGCCGCCCAGCCGGGGTGGGCCGCCAGGGCCCGCACGGCGGACCCGGCCTCGGTCAGGCGCCGCTGGAGTTCCAGGGTGAACAGCAGGTTCGCCAGCTTGGACTGGGCGTAGGCGCGGGCGGGGGTGTAGTTCCCGCGCAGATTCACGTCCTCGAAGTGGATCACCGCGTCGCCCCAGCGGTGCGCGCCGGAGGAGACGGTCACCACCCGGTCGGTCACGTGGGGCAGCAGCAGGTGGGTCAGCGCGAAGTGCCCGAGGTGGTTGGTGCCGAACTGCATCTCGAAGCCCTGCGCGGTGCGCTGCGCCGGCAGCATCATCACGCCCGCGTTGTTGATCAGCAGGTCCAGCGGGCGGTCCCAGCCGGCGGCGAACTCGCGCACCGAGTCGAGGTCCGCCAGGTCCAGCCGGCGCACCTCGGTGCTGCCGGTCACCCGCGCCGCGGCCGCGCCGCCCCGGGCGAGGTCCCGTACCGCGAGCACCACGTGCGCCCCGGCCCCGGCCAGCGCCCGGGCGGCGGCGAAGCCGATGCCGCTGTTGGCGCCGGTGATCAGGGCCGTACGGCCGGTCAGGTCGGGGAGGCGGGTCGCGTTCCACTTGCCGCGCTTGCCGCGCGTGTCGGTCGTGTCAGTCATACCCTCAATGTAGGCAGCGCCAACAATGCTGTCAACGACAACATCGAGTTACGATGTTGCACATGCCCACGAGCCGCCCCTACCACCACGGAGACCTGCGCGCCGCCCTGCTCAGGAGCGCCGAGCGCACTCTGCGCGAGAAGGGGATCGGCGCGCTCTCGCTGCGCGAACTCGCCCGGGACCTCGGCGTCAGCCACGCCGCCCCGGGCCGGCACTTCAAGGACAAGCAGGCCCTGCTCGACGCGCTGGCCCTGGACGGGTACGAGCGCCTCAACCAGGCCCTGGCCACCGCCGCCGACCGCGCGGACGCGTCCCTCGAACAGCGGATGACGGCCCTCGCCCGCGCCTACCTGGGCTTCGCCGTCGAGAACCCCGAACTGCTGGAGCTGATGTTCGCGCGCAAGCACGACCCCGACCGGACCGCCCAGCTCGCGGCGGCCGTCGACCGCTCCCTCGGCACCTTCACCCGGCTGGTCGCGGACGCCCAGGAGCGGGGCGAGATCGTCCGGGGCGACCCCGAGCGCATCACCACCGTCGCCGCCGCGAGCCTGCACGGCCTGGCCGCCCTGATCGCCGGCTGCGCGCTCGACCCGGCGGAGGCCCTGACCGGCCTGGAGGAACACGTCCACCTGCTGCTGCACGGCCTGCGCCCACGCTGACCCGCACGACGGCGAGCGCACGGGAAGACGGGCCACGGCCCGCCTTCCCGTCGTTGCGTGAGACCATCGACGCGACGCCTCACCCGACCAGCCGTCAGAAACCGGGCCGGGCCGAAAAGAAGGTCATCGTTGCCCGGCGTGACCTGCCGTGATACACAGAGTGACCGTACGGGCTATTCGTACGAAACCCGCCAGTCAATGACGTCAAGTCGACATACGTTGGCGGCGTTGTCGGCGACAATGAGGCCTGACCTCTGCACACCGCAGGGGCACTCGCGGAACTACCCACCAGGGGCGGTGACTTACATGCTCTTTGCGGCCGACAAGGGAGACATCAACACCATCATCGGCGGAATCGCTCCGGACTGGGGCCCCTTCGGCAGCCTGGGCAACGAGGCCAAGGTGATGATCGAGGTGGTCATGGCCGTGGCCATCCTCCTCTGCCTCGGCATCGCGGTGTGGGGCGCGGCGAAGCAGCGCATCGGCGCCACGGCCCTCCGGGACACCTTCAGCGCGGAACAGGGCAAGGGCCTCATCATCGCCGGCCTCACCGGGGTGTTCATCATCGGGTCCCTCGGCACGCTGTTCACCATCGTGTACGGCATGGCGGTCTAGCACCCGTCCCCTCCACCCCACCCACCCGTCGTGCCCACCGGCTGAGGTTGCGTTTCCCTGATGTCGAGTCACCACACCGCGCCCCCGCGGGAACCAGCACGGCTACCGTCGTACGCCTACGAGGGTGAGGGAGCGCACACGGTATGAGTCCCGGAGACGAACAGGCCTACACCGACTACCCCGAGACGGGCCACACCCGCACCCGCCTCCCCGACCCCGACCCCTACGGCGGCGCCCCCCGCCGCCCCCACCGCACCTCCTCCCGCAGCCTGGTCACGGTGGTAGGCGTAGTAGTCCTCCTCATCGCCGCCATCGCGTTCGCCAACAGGGGGGACGATTCGGCCGGGGAGAGTGCGGCCGGGAAGACCGGCGAACCGACCGGCTCGGCGACGTCGGCGAGTGGGTCGCGCCCGGTGGAGACCAAGTCCGCCGGTGTGCCGACGGGATTCGCCCACAGCCAGCAGGGCGCCCAGTCGGCCGCCTCGAACTACGCCGTGGCCCTGGGCTCGACAGACATGTTCACGAAGGACAGCCGCCACACGCTCCTGAACCTGCTGTACACCGCGGAGGCTGCGGCCCGTCTCCAGGGCCCCATGGACCAGGCCTATTCGGCCGGCTTCCTCGCCAAGATGGGCCTCGACCCGGCCGGAAACCCGCCGAAGGGCAGCACTTTCGTCTCGCGGGTGATCCCGGTCGGCACGACGGTGCAGGAGTACGCGGGCGACAGCGCCAAAGTCGCCGTCTGGTACATGGGACTCATCGGCATGGCCGGCAGCACGTCGACCGACCCCGTCACCTCGTCCTGGAAGACCTGGACGTTCGATCTACGGTGGACCAACGGGGACTGGAAGATCGACTCCGAAGCGCAACAGGACGGCCCGGCGCCGGTACCCGGTGACGACAAGGCCGCCACCTCCGACGAGATCAGCAAGGCCATCGAAGAGTACGGAGGGTTCACGTATGCCCGGTAGCCCGCAGCGTGCGCTCAAGCTCGCCGGAGTCGTGGCCGCCGTACAGACCACGGCCGTACTGCTGGCCACGCGCGCCTTCGCCGAGCCCTCGCCCACCCCTTCCGGCAGCCCGTCCCCCTCGCCGTCGAAGGACAGGTTCAACTGCGACGCCATCTCGGGCGAGGCCAAGAAGTACTGCGAGCGCGGCAACAACTCCAGCGGATCAGGCGGTGTCACCACCCCGGACACCGCCACCCTCGACCCGCTGTCGTCGCTGGCGAAGGGCTGTGCCGAGGCCGCCGCCTGGACGGTGGACAAACTCAGCAAGGCCGTGAAGGAGACCGCCAACGTCGACTTCACCAATCAGGCCTTCCTCAAGCAGTACGCCGTCGTCTTCGCCGCCTCCACCATCCTCACGCTGCTGCTGTGGCTGCTGGCCGTCGCCAAGCGAGCCGTCCGCGGCGTGCCCCTCACCACCGCCATCTCCGAAGCCGTCGGCTTCCTCTGGCTCACCGTGCTGGCCTCCGCCTTCACCCCCCTGATCCTGTACACCGTCGTATCGGCGACGGACGGCGTCACGGACGTCCTCGCGAAGGCCACCGGCGACCAGGCCGACACCTTCTTCGGCACCTTCTCGGGCGCCCTGAAGAAGGGCGACGACATCGGCGGCGGCCCGATCATGCTGATCGTCGTGTCCCTGGTCAGCATCCTCGCCGCCGGCGTCCTCTGGCTGGAGCTGGTCATCCGTGCCGCCCTCCTCTACGTCGGCGCCCTCCTCGGCACCGTCGTCTACGCCGGCCTGGTCGACAAGAACCTGTGGGGTCACGTCCGCCGCTGGGCCGGCATCATGATCGCCGTCATCCTCGTGAAGCCGGTCATCGTGATCGTCCTCGGCCTCGCCGGCGCCCTCTCCGGCGACAACGGCCCCGACGCCTTCTCCGCCGTCGTCTCCGGCCTCGCCATCATCCTGCTCGCCATCTTCGCCAGCGCGATGATCTACCGCTTCGTCCCCGGCTTCGGCGACGAGATCGCCGGCTCCCGCAACAACCGCATCATGCAGGGCGCCGAGAGCAAGGCCGCCGCCGTCATCAGCTCCCCCGCCACCCTCGTCGCGCAGGGCATCAAGACCCACAGCACCCGCGCCGACAACAACGGCGGAGCGGGCAGCAGCACCCCCCGCGCGGCCAACCCCGCCACCGGCGGCGTCGCCGCCCACAGCAGCCGTACCCCGACCGGGGGCACCGGCGGAGCCGTCCCCTCCGCCACGCCCGCGCCCCGCGCGTCCAGCCCGGTCAACACCCCGCACGCCAGCAACACCCGCAACAACCGCTCGGGAGGTGAAGGGCGTTGACGACCGAGTCCCACCTGTCCCATCCGGTCACGCCCCGCCGTACGTATCTCATCGGCCGCGCCCGGCCGAACGCGATCATCGGCAGGAACCGCGAGTCCGGCGAGATCGCCCTGATCGTCGTCGGCGCGTTCCTCGGCATGATGTGCGGCCTCCTCGTCCCGGTCCTGGCCCTGCGCATCGTGCTGCTGACCGGCTTCCCGCTGCTCGCGCTCGCCGCCGTCTACGTGCCGTACAAGCGCCGCACCTTCTACAAGTGGTTCGAGATCAACCGCTCCTTCAAGCGCACCGTCAAACGCGGCGCCGTCTACCGCTCCACCGCCATGGAGGCCGGGACCCGGCTCGACGGCCGCGAGATCGAGGTCGGCCCGCCGCCCGGCATCGGCCGCATCACCTGGCTCGCCGCACCCTTCGGGCCCGACGAGATCGCCGTACTCCTGCACGCCGACCGCAAGACCGTCACCGCCGCCATCGAGATCGAGGGCCCCGGCGTCGGCCTGCGCGACTCCGAGGACCAGGAGGCCCTGGTCGACCGCTTCGGCACCCTGCTCAAGCACGTCGCCAACGGGGACGGCTTCGTCACCCGGCTGCAGATGCTCGCCCGGACCCTGCCCGCCGACCCGGACGCCCACGCCAAGGACGTCGCCCAACGCGGCGACACCCGCGCCCCCGGCTGGCTCCAGCAGTCCTACGACCAGCTCCAGTCCATGGTGTCCACCAGCAGCGAGCAGCACCGCGCCTACCTCGTCGCCTGCATGCACTACACCCGCGAACTGGCCGCCGAGGCCCAC
Source organism: Streptomyces sp. NPDC046881 (assembly GCF_040645015.1). Taxonomy (NCBI): domain Bacteria; kingdom Bacillati; phylum Actinomycetota; class Actinomycetes; order Kitasatosporales; family Streptomycetaceae; genus Streptomyces; species Streptomyces sp. NPDC046881. Next base: position 9,193 of record NZ_JBEYXJ010000165.1, read on the forward strand.
GCCATGGCCCGCGCCGCCCGCGCCCACGGCGGCAAGGTCGACCGCGACGCCGGCCTCGCCGTCGTCATGGCCCGCGAGCTGACCGACATCTGCTCGCGGCTCCAGGAGGCCGACATCCGGGTCCGCCAGCCGCTCGGTCAGGGACGGCTGGCCTCCCTCATCCACTCCATGTACGACCCCGACCACCCCATCGACCACATCCAGGCGATGACCCAGCGCAACGCCTGGCCGGCCGAGCTGGACGCCATGGAGCCCACCTACCTCCAGGCCAAGACCCGCGAGTCCAGCACCCGCGCGCCCTGGTGCCACGCCACCGCCTGGGTGAAGGAGTGGCCCATGACGCCGGTGGGGGTCAACTTCCTGGCGCCCCTCCTCGTCCACACCCCCGACGTCATCCGCACGGTCGCCGTGACCATGGACCTCGAACCCACCGAGATCGCCATCGAACGCATGCTGACCGAGAAGACCAACGACGAGGCCGAGGCGTCCCGCGCCGCCAAGATGAACCGGACCGTCGACCCCCGGGACATCGCCGCCCACAACCGCCTCGACCAGCGCGGCGAGGACCTCGCCAGCGGCGCCGCCGGCGTCAACCTGGTCGGCTACATCACCGTCTCCTCCCGCTCCCCGGAGGCCCTCGCCCGCGACAAGCGGACGATAAGGGCCTCCGCCGGCAAGTCGTACCTCAAGCTGGAGTGGTGCGACCGGGAGCACCACCGCGCCTTCGTGAACACACTTCCCTTCGCCACCGGCATCCGAAGGTAGGGGCTGTCGCCGATGCGGGATCCGCTGTCCGTCCTCACCGAGGCCTTCACCTCCTTCCTCTTCGGGAAGGTGGAGACGACCCGGCTGCCGGTGCGCACCTCCACGGGCCAGGCCCAGGCCGTCTACCTGCCCACGGCCGCGCCCGGCCTCGGCGACTCCGGCGTCATCATCGGCCGGGAGGTGTACTCCGGGAAGGGCTACATCTACGACCCCTTCCAGCTGTACGGCCAGCAGCTGCCGGCGCCGCACTGGCTCGTCCTCGGCGAGTCCGGCAACGGCAAGTCGGCGCTGGAGAAGACGTACGTCCTGCGCCAGCTCCGCTTCAGGGACCGCCAGGTCGTCGTCCTGGACGCCCAGGGCGAGGACGGGGTCGGCGAGTGGAACCTCATCGCCCAGGAGCTGGGGATAACCCCCATCCGGCTCGACCCGACGGCCGCCCTGAACCACGGGATCCGGCTCAACCCGCTGGACCCGGCGATCACCACCACGGGCCAGCTGGCGCTCCTGCGCACGATCATCGAGGTGGCGATGGGCCACGGCCTGGACGAACGCTCCGGCTTCGCCCTGAAGGTCGCGCACTCCTACGTCAACGAGACGATCACCGACCGCCAGCCGGTCCTCACCGACATCGTCGAGCAGCTACGGCACCCCGAGCCGGAGTCCGCCGAGGCGATGAACGTCGCCATAGACGACGTACGCGCCTGGGGCCTCGACGTGGCACTGGTCCTGGACCGCCTGGTCGACGGTGACCTCAGGGGCATGTTCGACGGCCCGACGACCGTCGGCATCGACCTGGACGCGCCGCTCATCGTGTTCGACCTGTCCCACATCGACCGCAACTCCATCGCCATGCCGATCCTCATGGCCATCGTCGGCGTGTGGCTGGAGCACACCTGGATCCGCCCCGACCGGAAGAAGCGCATCTTCCTGGTCGAGGAGGCCTGGCACATCATCAACAGCCCGTTCGTGGCCCAGCTGTTCCAGCGGCTGCTGAAGTTCGGGCGCCGGCTCGGCCTGTCCTTCGTCGCGGTCGTCCACCACCTGTCCGACGTGGTCGACGGCGCCGCCGCGAAGGAGGCGGCGGCCATCCTGAAGATGGCGTCGACCAGGACGATCTACGCCCAGAAGGCCGACGAGGCCCGGGCGACCGGCCGCGTCCTGGGCCTCCCGCGCTGGGCGGTGGAGATCATCCCGACCCTCACCCCCGGCATCGCGGTCTGGGACGTCAACGGCAACGTCCAGGTGGTCAAACACCTGGTCACGGAGACGGAACGGCCCCTGGTCTTCACCGACCGCGCGATGACCGAGTCCTCCAGCGACCTCACGGCCGACGACGCCCTGCGCGCCGCCGAACTGGAGGCGGAACAGCGGGCCGCGGCCTTCGTGGAACAGCACCTGGGCGACTCCGAGTCGACGGTGGCGTAAGGGAAGCAGGGCAGTAGGGGACACAGGGAGTACAGGGTGAGACCGGACGACCGCCGAGACAGTCGCCGGGAGGGCCAGGGCGGCATTCCCGACGGCCTGCTGATCGGCATACTCGCGTTCCTCCTCGGCATGACCGTGCTGGTGTGGACGGCCACGGGCCTGGCCGCCTGGTTCGCCCAGGGCGCCTGGCCCGCCGGCGTCACCTTCACCCGGACCCCCCTGGCCATGCGCCACCTCATCGGCCGGCCGCACGACCTCACCGGCGCCTGGCCGGACACCCCACCGGCCCAGCTGTCCGGCTGGGGCCTGTTCTGGGGCCTGTTCATCGGCCAGCTGATGATCCTCTTCGTCGCCGTCATGTTCGTGCTGGGAACGGTGGCCCGGTGGCGTGCGGGCAAGGCACGGCGGGCGGCTACGGCTGCCGCGGCCGAGGGCGCGGAGCCGGCGAGCGTCGCACCCGCGGCGGCGGCGAGCCTCGCACCCGCGGTCCCGAGTCCCCCGCCCACGGCCGCGGCTCCCGCACAGCAGCACGAGGTCCCGGCGCCGCGCAACGAGCCCGAGCCGCCGCCACCGGGGCCGGGAACGGCCGAGGAGGTACGGGCGGGCGGATGGGAGAGGCTCCTCATCGCCCCCAGGGAAAGCCGCCAGGCGACCGCCGCCCAGGCGGTACGCGACGCGGAAGGCCCCGTCCTCCTCGTCACCTCCAACCCCGCCCTGTGGACGGAGACTAAGGACACCCGCGCCAAACTCGGCCCCACCCTCCTCTACGACCCCACCCACCTCTGCGACACCCCGGCCCGCCTGCACTGGTCGCCCACCGCCGGCTGCGAGGACAAGCAGACGGCCCTGCACAGAGCGACCGCCCTGCTCGCCCCCGTCCAGCCCACCGCCAAGATCGACCAGGCGGTGGCGGACACGGCGACCACCCTCCTGCGCAGCTACCTGCACGCGGCCGCCCTGGACAACCGCACGATCCGCCACGTCCACCGCTGGTCCCAGGGCACCCAGGTGCAGGACGCCGTCCGCACCCTGCGCACCCACCCGAAGGCGGCCCCCGGCGCGGCGGGCGAACTGGAGGCGGCGCTCACCGCCCACCCCGAACGCCGCGACATCGCCCAGGAGCTGACCAGCAGGGCCCTGTCGGCGCTGTCCACGGTCAACATCCGCGAGGCCTGCACCCCGAACCGAACTGATGCGCTGGTCCTGGATTCCTTCCTCCACGAAGGGGGCACGCTCTATGTGGTCGGTGAATCCATCGAGGACCCGAGGAGCAAGCCGGGCGCGATGCCGCTCCTGACGGCCCTCGTCTCCAGCGTGGTCGAGCGCGGCCGGCGCATGGCCGAACGGTCATCCTCCGGTCGGCTCGACCCACCACTCACTCTGGTCCTGGACGACATCGCGGCCGTGGCCCCGCTCCCCGAGCTGCCGGCCCTGCTCGCCACCGGAGCGGACCAGGGCCTTCCGACGCTCGCCCTGCTCCGCTCCCGCGAACAGGCCCGCTCGCGCTGGCCGCACCAGGAACTCCCGGTCTAGGCAGGCGGCTCCAGGACGAACTCCAGCTCGTTCTCGGCCTCGTCCTTCGTGAACGACACGATCCGCCCGCTCGGCTCGAAGCCGAGCTTGCGGTACGCCGCCTGCGCCCGCGCGTTCTCCTCGTGGACGAACAGCCGCACCCGTTCGGCCCGCTGCTCCCACGCCCAGCCCACGCCGGCCTCGAACAGGGCCTGGACGAGCCCGCTCCCGCGGTGCTCGGGCCGGACGAACACCCCGACCGCGTGTCCCTGCCGCCGCTCGACCGGGTACCCGGCCCAGTCCTCCGTCCCGGCCTCCTCCATGAGTACGGTGACCGAGCCGGCCCAGGTCCCGTCGGGTGCCTCGGCGATGAACTGCAGAGCCGTGGTGGACCCTTCGCCGGAGCCGACGGCCCGGTCCTGCCAGAAGGAGTCCGGCTTGGCGGCCGCGGTCTCGTAGGTCTCCAGGTAGGCGAGGTGCGCGATCGGGTCCCGCAGCGCGTCGAGCCGCAGCTGCTTCACCTTTTTCCAGTCCTCGGGACGTATCGCGCGAACCACGTAGTCGTTCTTGGTCGGTACGGTCATGCGGCCACGGTAGACCAGCCGTTGCGGCGGCGAAAACGAAAAAACCCCCGCACCGAAGTGCGGGGGTTTTCCCAAAAATTGTTCGGCGGCGTCCTACTCTCCCACAGGGTCCCCCCTGCAGTACCATCGGCGCTGTGAGGCTTAGCTTCCGGGTTCGGAATGTAACCGGGCG
>NZ_JBEYXJ010000166.1:0-13524 GCF_040645015.1 Streptomyces sp. NPDC046881
GGTCCTGGTCGACCAGGACCACGGCCGTGTCGTCGCCGTGGCGGGCCAGGAGCCGGCGGGCGCGGGCGGTGTAGGAGTCGCGGCGCAGCATGCCGGTCAGCGGGTCGCGGCGGGTGGCGGCGAGCTGCCGGTGCAGCGTGACCGCGTGGACTGCCCAGCCGGTCAACGGCACGGCGGCGGTCGTCAGTAAGAGGGTGCGCTGGCCGAACCGGCCCTGAACGCGCAGGAGCGACGACATACTTGGGTTCTCCGTCTCGTCTCGTACGGGATGGGTGGGCCCGGGACAGTCGTCGAAGCCGGTCAAGCAGAGCGGCTGTCCCGGGGCAGGGCTACAGCTCGAAGGAGCTGGAGTTGAGCCAGCTGTACGGGCTCCTCCAGGGGCCGGCGGTAGCGGCGGGCCAGTCGAGCTCCCAGCCGGGCCGGTATCCGCAGGCACCCCAGCCGTCCGGCCGACCGTGGGGGATCTCGCGTCCGGCCTCCGCCGCTTCGCGCGCCGCGTCGTAGGCCTCGTGGGCGATCCGAACGGCGGCGCTACGGCTGTCGGCCAGGCCGGTGAAGACGTGCACCCCGCGCAGGGTGGGCGTCTCGGTGCTTCGTATGGGGACGTCGACCTCGTACAGGTGAGTCATGACGTCCATCTCCTTCCGGTGTTGAGGGGCCACTTTGACCGCCCCGGCCTCCGTGGTGCGGGAGGGTCGGGGGCGGCACGGAGAGCCCGTCAGGCAGCGATGGAGGCAGGGGAGTCGAGGCCTACGCCGCGGAGTGCGTCCAGGACGTACGCGTCGAAGCGGACCTGGTGCTGGGACGGGGCTGGCTCACGCGGCCAGCTGGTGAACGGCCGGGGCCGGGAGGGTCATAAGGCTGCTGGGGTCGACGGGCGTGCCGTCGAAGCACTCCAGGCAGCAGCCGAGTTTCTTCGAGAGGCAGATGTAGAACCGCCTCCCGCACTGACCACAGGTCTGCCGAGCCGCCATCGCCCGATCGAGGGCCCACTCCTGAGCGAGCGTCGGCGTCCGTTTGGGCTTGGCCAGGTCGACGCGGAGCAGGTAGCCGCGGGTGGGATGACGGCAGGACCACTGCGGGCGGGTCGCGCACAGCCTGCAACGCAGGATCGCGGCCGGGCCCTCGTTGTCGCCGGGGCTCAGCCCCATATCCCGTAACTGCCGCCTGGTGACCAAGCCTTCTGGCACCGTGCTGCGGTCGTACTCGGGCAGCACCGCGTCACTGCGCGGCACCCGGGTCACCTCGGGACGGCGGCGCTTCTTCCTCGGGCGCGGCATCACCTGCTCCAGGCGCCGGGCACCCGGTCGGGGCGGTGCGGGTAGCGGGGACCGGGACGCTGCGGGCGGGGCCGGCCAATCCGGCGGCGCGGGCGGGGAATGAGCACGAGCGTTCCTCCAGTGATCGGTGGACAGCGCTGCGCCCCGCCCACTGTGCTGGTGTCGGCGGGGCGCCACGTGCGGCCGGGCGGCCTGTCCGGTCCTCGCCCGAGCCCAGAGCGGGGCGGGCGAGGGCCGGGCAGGGCGTCAGGTCAGCGGGCGGTGCGGAAGCGGCGGGTGGCCCACGACCGCAGCCGGTCGAAGCGGGTCGGGTGGGTGTGCCGCCAGGCGGTGGGCCACACGCCGTGTTCGGTCGGGAAGGAGCGGGACACGCCGCACGTGCACGTCCATGCGTACGGCTCGGGGCGGGTGTCGTCGCGGGTCGCGGTGACCTTGGCGGGGAGGCCGTCGTGGCTCCCGTGGATGGTGCCGACCCAGAACTCGGTCTCCTCCAGCTGCGGTTTCATCAGATTCCCTTCGGTGCTCGGTGGTGGTGCGGGACGGGGTGGGCGCGAAGTCAGCGCTGGAGCTGGTGGACGTTGTCGGGTTCGTTGTCCAGGTCGTCGTGCTCGGGCGTGGGCTGCGGCGGGAAGTGGAACGCGGGGTAGACGTTGACCTGCGGCGCAGCGGGGGCCAAGTTGTTGATGACCGGGCGCAGGCTCAGGCCGCGCAGGGCGAGGATGCTGGCCAGCGCCCACAGGAGGGCGGCGATGCCGGTGGCGAGGGTGCGGCTGTCGTCGGGCGTGGCGGACCACACCATGGCGACGCCGGACAGGCCCCATGCGGTCCAGAGGATGCGGGCGCCGGTGCTGCCTGCGAATCCGCCGATGAGGCCGATCAGCCCGGTGAGCTGCCAGAAGGCGTAGACGGCGGTGCCGGGGACGGGGAGGCCGATGCTGTGCTGCCCGATGTAGGAGCGGATCGGGTTGTCGATCACGCCCCACAGGCCGCTGGTGGTGTCGACTCCGGGCGGCTCGATCACGGTGCGGGTGGCGGACAGGCGGTGCAGCACGGCGCTGACGATGTCGCTGGCGGCGTCCAGCAGGACGATGACCGCGCAGATCCCGGCGAGGCTGAGCACGGCCTTGATCCAGTTGGCCATCTCGTGCCAGCCGAGGCGCCGGGCCTGCAGCAGTTCTTCCCACCGCTCGTGCAGGAAGCCGCCCTGCTCCCAGGAAGCGTCCCACCCGGCGCGGAGCCGGGCGAAGCGCTTCTTGCCGGGCTCTTTGTCCACCAGGTCGGGGACCGGCGGCTCGGGCACCTGGTTGAGCAGGTCGAGGAAGTTCGGGTTGTGCTGGCCGTTGATGGGCTTGTTGTCGGACTGCATGGCGGGGCGACTCCCTCGCTCGGGTTCGTGTGATGGGCGGTGGTGCGCAGGCCGGACGGCCTGACCCGCACCCGACCGCGAAGGGTTCGGGTGCGAGGCAGGTGGTCCGGAGGCTGGGGGTCAGAGGCCGCGGGCGTCTGCGAGGTGGGCGGCCTGGCCGACCATGCGGATCGGGATGCGGCCTGTGCCGTGCGCGTCGTTGAAGGAGGGCACGGAGTCGACGTCGTCGCCGAACTTGCGGCGGATCGCGTCGAGGAGCACGGAGGCGGCGCTGGCTTCCAGGCCGCTGTCGCCGCGGGTCTCGGCTCGGATGGCTCCGAGCATGCAGCGGGCGCCGTCCTCGTCGACCAGGGTGCCGGAGCACCAGCCGCCGGTGAGCAGCCGGTGGTGGGCGCGCTGCAGAAGGGCGGCGACGGGGGTCGGGTAGGACTCCGGCGGCGGCTGGAGCATCGGGGTCAGCGGGACGGTGACGACGTCGTCCAGGTCCACGGGCTCGGTGGGGATGTGCGCGGTGTTGACCTCGTAAGCCACGGCCGCTTTGTCCAGGCGCGCGGTCATCGCCGCGTTCACGAGGGTGAGGCGTTCCTCGAGGGTCAGTTCCGCCGGCGGCGCGGCCGGTGTGGTCGGGGCGGGGTGTTCTGTGGCGGTGGAGGGCGAGGCATGGGGCATCGGGGCTCCAGGCAGCGGACGCCGAAGGGCGCCGCTGGGGTGGGTCTCCGGCGGCGCCCTTCGGCGTGTGTAGCGGGGGAGTGGGCGTTTGGGTGTCGGCGCACCTGTGTCCCGGGCATCCTCGGACCATCAGGCGCGGGGAAGGGGATGGGGTGGAGTTCGTCTTTGAGTGCGGGTGGTGCGGCGGGGACAACTATTTCGTGGGCAAGCAGGTCGGCTTCTGGGTCGACAAGTGGGAAGTGCCCGCGGAGTGGGACTGCCGTTTCTGCGACGGGCTCAACTACACCCCGGACCCGCCGTGGACGGAGGCGTAGTCAGAGGCTGGAGATCAGCCCGGCGAGCGAGGCGAGGCCGCTGTTGATGGTGGGGGCCAGGCCGGTGGCGGCGAGGGTGAAGCCGAACAGCGTGCAGGCCAGCACGGAGCCGACGCGGACGTAGCCGCCCTTGACCAGGGCGAGGACGATGATGCCCAGCAGCACGGCGGCGGAGATGGACAGGGCCACGGCGGTGGTGCTCCTTCACAAGGGGTCGGTGGGGCCGACCGCGTTCGAACAGGCCGGCCCCGGGGATGGGTGGGTGTGATCAGGCGTCGGTGAGGCTCTTGATGGCCTCCAGCGCCTGGCGGGGAGAGGTGACCTGCTCGGAGCGGCGGTTGCCGCTCTTGGAGCCGCGCCCGCCTCCGCTCTTGCCGCCGCCTCCGCCGCCGCGCCGGCGGGAGTCGCCGTCGTCCTCGTCGGGCTCGGGCCAGAACTCGCCGGGCCGTACGGGCTCGTTCCAGTCGAACCACAGGCCGCGCTTGTCCAGCTCGCTGATCTCGTAGTCGGTGAGCCTGTTGACCTCGTCGGGGAACAGCCGGGAGAGGTCGGTGTCGAAGTCCGCGTACAGCGACCGCATGAGCACGGCGCGTCCGTTGTCGAGGACGATGACCGCGACGCCGCCGGTGGAGACGCCGTTCTCCGGGTCGGCCTCGCCGCGCATGGCCCGCTCGATCACGGAGCCTTCGCTGCGGGAGTAGCGGGCCGGGATGGTCGGCACGTCGTACGGGTTCTCCATCGTGCCTTCCGCCGCCTTGCGGGTGGCGCCGGGTGAACCCATGTTGAAGATGGTCGGACGGCTGTTCTGCCGCAGGTTGTCCTTCATCTCCGTGGAGAACCCGTTGTGCGCGAATGGGCTTTGGCCTGCCGGGTTGAAGCCGATGCCGTACTTCAGTCCGGTGACGGTGAGGTCGTCGCCGTCCTTCTGGATGAACTCGCCGAAGTCGCCGTCCTGGGCGGCGGTCATGAACTCATCCGCGAACACGTTGAGCTGCCGGTAGGGGCAGCGCGGGTCACCCGGCTTGTAGTCGTGGGGCTGCCCGTCGTGCGGCCAGGGCATCTCCGCCCGGATCTCGCACAACGCCTTCGCCGCGCGCAGTGAACGGGCCATCCACAGCGCGTTGGAGCCCTGCCGGTCGATGTACTTCCCGAGCACGGTGGTCTTCTCGTCCTTGCGGACGGTGGAGAGCCACACCACCTGGCCGGCGAGCGACATGGCGGCCATGTCGATCGCGAAGTACTGGGTCTTCCCGCTCCGGGACACGCCCAGGATCAGCCCGTGACGCGCGGCGTTCTTGTCGTGCTGGTACACCATGTTTTTCACCGGCTGGCCGGTGATGGTGTACCCGCACACATACATGCCCTTGGCGTCCGGGGTGAGCAGTTCACGCGTGGCGGGGAAGATCTGCGACAGCGGCGGCTCGTCGAACGCGCTGATCAGGAACTCGCTGCCGTCGATGAGGACGAACACGCAGGAGTCGTCCTCGGGCAGGTTCAGCGCGCGGCAGACCTTGGCCAGGTCGATGCGCGGCGTCTCGGTGGAATCGGTCATCCTGGCCCGGTAGAAGGTCACCCCCCGTGTGTCGTCGCGGGTCTTGTGGACCAGCTCGGAGCCGGGGGCGCCGCCCTTGGGGCCGGCGACGCGGTCGATCCAGCGCTCCTGGTCGGTCGGCTTGGTGCGGCGCCGGACGTTGGCCTCGGGGGTGATGAGGGCTTCCATCCAGCCGGGTCCGCCTTGGCGGCCGGGCTGGATGGCGACGTCCTTGAGGGTGACGTCGGCCGCGGACACGCCGAATGCGGCTCCGACGATCTCGGGGGAGAGGCCGGTGATCGGCCGCCCGGTCTCCGAGGCGCGCAGCAGCAGGGTGAGGTCGTGGCGCATGGCGGGGTGCCGGGTGGCCTTGACGACGTGGGTGCGGGCGGGCATCCCGGCGCGCTCCCACAGCATCCGCGCCTCGCGGGTGAGCTGGTCGGCTCCGTCGTCCGGCTGTGCCACGGTCGGCTCCGCGGCTTGGGCGGGTGCTGGCTGCGGGGCCGGGGCGGCGAGTGCGGGACGGTGACGGCGGCGGGTGTGCCGGGAGAACGGCATCACCAGGTAGCCGGCCGCCGCCCATCCGGCGGCGAGCAGTCCGTCCAGCCAGTACGGGCCCCAGGCGGGCGTGTGCTTGGCGGCGACGTCGACGGCGGCGGCTAGGACCAGCGGGGACCAGCGCAGGATCTTGCGTCCGGCGCCGGTCTCCTCGCTCTTGCCCGCGAGGATCCAGCCGCCGATCCCGGCGGCGCCGGCCAGCTGCACGACGGAGTTGACGGGGCTGTCGGGGTAGACGTTCGGGGCCACGGCCAGCACGGGCGCGGCGAGGGTGTAGGCGAGGCGTTCGAGCGCGACACTGCGCGGCGTGGTCACCGGCTTCTCCTTCTGGAACGAGCACGGGCGGCCCCGCAGGTGTCGCGGGGCCGCCCATGGCGGGGTGGGTGGGGGAGGGGTTCAGCGGTTGAGGAAGCCCGGCCTGGGAGTCTTCTCGCGCCGGTTGGAGCGGATGTCGTCCAGCGCGCCGTAGAGCCTGGCGTGGGTGCGCCGGGTCTGGTGGGTGAGGTCGACGGTTTCCTCGGCGATGTCGGACATCTTGCGGACCTCTCGGGCGGCGCCGAGCAAAGCAAGGGAGACGTTGACGGTCAGCCGGACGAACTTCGGGTCCAGGCCGGCGTTCTCGATGTCGTCGGTGACGCCCTCGGTGTGGGTGGCGTTGTTCTGCATGCTGCGGTGGATGGCCTCCAGCTCGAGGCCGGCGTCGTCCATGGCCGTGCCGAGCTTGTCCAGCTTGGCCTGGACGGCCTTGTACCGGTTGTCGTCGTCGGCCACGGCGGGTGCCGTGCTGGTGTTGCGGGGTGCGAGTTCGCTGCTCATCGCGGTGGTCCTCCCGTGCTCAGTCGTGGTGGGCGGCGGCCGACGCGTGCTTGAGGCCGGCTTCTTCCATGGCGGCCATGTCCTCGCCGTAGACGCGGGCAACCTCCTTGGCCGCGAGCGTGGCGGCCTCCTTGGCGATGCCGCACTGCTCGGCACACCGTTCGGCCTGCGCCTTCATGCGGGCCGCAGAGTCGGCCAGGTCCGCGATCAGGTCGGTCACCGCGGTGTCGATGTTGTGGTCGCCTACCAGGTCGGCGGCCATCTCCCGCAGGGCGTCGGCGACTTTGCCGAGCGCCTCCATCAGGGCTTCGGCGCGCTCCTGGTCGGAGGCGGCCTTGATGGCGATGTTCGCCATCTCCATCAGGTACTGGTCGAACGTGATGTCCGTGCGGTGCTGGGCGGCGAGGCCGCTCGCACCGGACGGCCTGCTGACCTCCGAGCTGCTCACGCTGCTCCCTTCCGTGCTGGTGGGACGGCTGGTGCCGGGCCGGGTGGTGTGCTTCTCCGGTGCGGGCGGCAGGCCCTTGACGCCGGCCGTCACGGCCGCGGGCCTGTCGGGGACGATGTCCGCGTCGACGATGTCGTCCTCGCCCTTGGCGGTGCGCTTGGGCGGGCGGGTGTCGTGCTCGGGCCACTCCACCGTCGGGGTGGAGTCCTCCGCGCCGAACGGGCTGCCCGCCGGACGGCCGCGCCGACCGCCCCGGCCCGTACTGCCGCCTCCCGTACGGCCGGCGCGTCCGGCGCGTCGGCCGTATCGGACGGGTCCGCGGCGTCCAGTCCACGTCCAACCCGCTCCGGTACGCCTACGCCTAAACCGGCGCCGCTTCTTCGCACCGTCAGACGCCCTGTCACCGGCCGTGGACTCCTTGCCCGGCTCATCGGTCGCCTTGCTGTCCTTCGCGGCGCTGGAGGCCCCGTCGGAGCCCTCCTTGGCGGTCTTCTCGCCCTTGCCGGTGGTGCCCTTGTCCTTGGACAGGTTCACCTTCTCGGTGCCGGCCTTGGCGGCCTTGGTGGCCTCCGCGTCGGCGCGGCGCTTGTCCCAGCGGCGCTGGGCTTCCTCGCCGACGGCCTGGCCCAACGTGGTGCGGCCCGGCGCGGCCGACGCTGCGGCTTCCCGCTTCGCCTTCCGCGCCGCATCGCGCTCCTGCCGCTTCGCGCGGTGGTCCCCCCACGCCTGCTGCCGCTGGGCGCGGGCCTGGTCGCGGTCCTTGGACCGGTCCGCGACGCCGGCGGCGTGTCCGGCGCTGCGCCGCTCCTGCCGCCCGGTCTGCCGGGCCGCGGCGCGCTCCTGGCGGCCGCGGGCCCGCTCGGCACGAGCACTGGACGCCGGACCGTTCTGTGTCCGGCCGCCGTCACCCTTCGAGCCGCCGCTACGGCCGGAGCCGCCAGAGCCCGTCTGAGAGCCTTTAGGCCCTCCGGACGGACCGCTGCGCCCGGGACCGGCTGGACGGCCGCCAGAACCCGCCTGAGAGCCCTTCGCGCTGCCCTTGCCGCCCCCGGTCGATCCGGCCCCGGAACGACCGCCGGGGTCGCCGGAGTTGGCAGCACGTGAGGCCCCGGACCGGTTCGACCCCGAGCCGGTGTTGATGCGGGACGGCCCGCTGCCGCCACCGCCGCGCGAGGATCCGCCCCCGCCACCGGCCTTTGAACGGCCCTTGTCCGACCCCAGGCCGGAAGCGGACGACTTCGTGCGGTCGGCGTCCGCCTTTCCGCGTGCCGCCGCCTTGTCGCCCTTCGCTTTCATCATCGCGGCGTGGAGCTTTCCGTTCTGCTCCATCATCGCGACTTCCTGCGCGGTGCGACCCTCCAGCAGTGCCGCCTTCCGCGCTATTTCTGCCTCACGGAAAGGCGCTTCGCTCTCATGCAGGGCCCGCGCCCGTTCCAACCGAAATTCCAGCCAGTCACCGAGACGGTCAGCGAGAGAACGAGGCTGCTCGTAATCGCCTTCCTCGCATTCGCCGGCATCTCCACCGGTTTCCGGCGCCGTAATTCCTTCGGAACGCAAGGCCGTCGACGGGTCCGGGGCAGCTGGAATCGTCGGCAGTTCCATTGTCGTCTCTTCCGGCGACTCCGGGGGAGCCGGGGGAATGTCTTCCGGTGGCGGAATGGTATCGCCGTAATCCGGGATCGGCGGTGGCACGTACGTGGAATCACCGCTCCAGGGGCCTTGGACCAAGGTCCCGGTGCCGTCCTCATCGGACACGGTGCGCCTCCCTCCTGGGTCTTGACAGAGCGTGAGGTCTTGCGTGCACGCGTGTGCACGTGCACGTGTGCACGCTTTACGCGCGCGAGGCCCCGCCGGAGTCCGGCGGGTCCTTCACTGGTGACGTTCAGTGACGCGGTGGGTGCTTCGCCACGACCTGCTCCGCGTACCTCAGCAGGTCGTTCCAGATCCGTCCGTCGCCCTCCACGCGCTGGTCCATCGCCGTGATGAACAGGCGGCAGATCAGCGCGAATCCGGAGTAGACGTCGCCGCGACCGGCTTTAACGTCCTTGGTCATTCGGGATCGAGCCAGGCGGAGCCAGAATTCCATCTGCCCTGCCTCGCCGCGAGATTCGCGGGCTTTCGTTGACTCTTCCTTCAGCCATTTCTGGCGCCGCTCTGCGGAGCGTTCCGCGCTGCTGAGGGGGCGGTTCACGCCGACTCCCGACCCATGTCGTAAATCGACGCGGGACCGCCATAGCCGAGATTCTGACTCTGCGCACCCTGCTGCGGCGAATTCGGTGCGGCCCGGAGCGCCTGTGGATTCTTCTTACGCTGCCTTTCCAGCTCCTTTTCCTTCCTTCCCTTTGCCGTATTCAGCACGGCCTCGTCGTGAGCGCGGCGCTTATAGGCGCTCTTTTCCAGGCCCTCGGTGAGGTTGTTCAGGTTCTTGAGCACGTTCCCGAGCGCCTTTTCGACGGGCATTGCGCGCAGCCTGGCGTGGTACCAGCGGTCGCCCTCCACGTGCGTGTCGCGCAGGTGCACGCGGGTCTCGTGCGCGAGGGTCTCCAGGTTCTTGCCGATGTCCAGCAGGACCCGCTGAACGTCGGCCAGGTACCGGGCGGTTGCCTCCGGGTTCTGCGCGACATCGCGCAGAGGGGAGTAGTTCGGGTCGTTGTTGCTGTTCACGGCGGGGATTCCCTCCTGGTGTACTGGTGGGGCTGTGACTGCTTCCGGCAGTCGCAGCGAGGGCCAGCCCGATTCCCGCGGGCTGGCCCTCACTGGTGTGTGCCGGACGGTGGATCAGGGGCGGTAGCCGCCGGCGAGCAGCTCGGCTGCCTCCTGGCGGTACTCCGAGGCGGTGCCGGGCGAGGTGACCGCCAGCTCGTGCTGGATGTCGGCCAGCGGCAGCCGGCCGGCGTCGCCGCCGACCGCGAGGATCATCCGGGCGACCCGGCGGACCGCCCGCTCGCGCGGCTTGAGCTTCGCGACGTCCTCGGCTTCGACCGCGCGCCGCTCGATTTCGGCAGCAGCCCGTCGCGTTTCGGCGGCGGCCCGCTCGGCTTCGGCGGCTTCCTTCCTCGCGCGGGCGGCGTCGGCGAGAGCGACCTCCCGGAGGCGCTCCTCCTCCGCCTTCTTGCGCGCGGCTTCGGCGGTGGCGCGCTGCGTTTCGGCAGCGGCCCTCTCCGATTCGGCAGCACGCCGGTTCGCTTCGGCAGCAGCCTCGCGGGCTTCGGCGATGGTCTGGGTCTCGATCGCCTGTGCCTCCGCCGCGGCAACCCGGTCGGCTTCCGCCGCGAGCTTCCGCTTCTCGGCTGCCTGGCGCTCCAGCTCAGCTGCGCGGAGGTCCGCTTCGGCCTTCGCCTCGCGCTCCTGTGCCTCCTTGCGCTCCGCCTCCGCCCCACGGGCTCGGGCTTCGGCGATGACGGCCTGGTCCAGCGCTTCCTGCTCCAGAGCGGCGGCCCGCTCTGCGGCGCTGACCTGGGCTCGGGCGTGAGCGCGGGCCTGGCCGGTCTGACCGTCGACCTCCGCGCGGACCGCCTCCACCTTGCCCTTGGCGCGCAGCTGCTCGGCTTCGGACTCCGCCTTGGCGACCTCACTGCGCGTCTCCGCGTCCAGGCGCCGCCGCTCGGCTTCCTCCGCCCGCTCCTGGGCTGCCTGCTCCTGCTCGTCGGGCATGGCCAGGGCCTGGTCGACGGTGTAGCCGTACGGGGCCATCTTCATCGGCAGCAGCTCATCCTCGGATGCCTGGGAGATGTCGCCCTTGTACTTGCGCTTGAGCCACTGCTCGTACGCGATGAGCTGCTGGTCGCGGCGGATCATCTCCGGGTAGGAGGTGACGCCCCACAGCCGCATCCGACGGAAGATCCGGGCCGTCGCGACCGGGGCGAGGACCCACCGCAGCCACGGGATGGAGTCCCGTTCGGCCTGCTCAGGGCGGACAACGCGGTCGATGGCGTCACGGCCCAGCTCCACCACGGTGATGAAGAGGACCGGCACGACGCCGTGGGCGCCGGCCGCGACGTAGTCGAGCAGCTTCCAGGCCCCTTCCGGGGCGCCGGACGCGGCGTTGAGGACGACGGTCGCTGCGGTCAGCAGCCAAACCGGGTAGCGGATCCAGCTGATGGGGCGCTTGAGCCAGGCCATCAGCAGGTCGACCGCGATCATCACCATGATGCCGACGTCGACACCGACCGCGAACAGCTGGCCCTTGCCCAGCGAGCCGAAGCGGAGCTCCTTGTGAGCGAACTCCGCGACGTGCTCGAAGCTCAGGTACAGGCCGATGCCCGCGAGCACGAGCGCGGCGGCCACGATCGCGCCGGCTGCCCATTTCTGAGTGCCGGTCAGCCGTCCCGGGGAGGGCTTCGTTCCGGTTCCGCTTTCCGTCCCCGAAACAGGCTCCGCCGTCTCCGAAACGGTGCCGGGCTTCTGCGAAACCGGTGCGGACGTTCCCGAAACGGCGGTCGGCGGAGCCGTCTCGGGGTCGGGTTCGGCCGCGGCGCGCGGCCAGTCGGTGATCGTCATAAGGTCCTCCGGAGGGGGTCGCTCAGGGCGTACGCGAAACGGCGGCGGCTGCTCCCGAAACGCGGCGGCGCGTCCCCGAAACAGCGATCGGTGCGGATGGTTGCTTGCGAGGCGGACACTGGCTCGCCCCACGTGCGCACGAAAAGACCGGCGGCCCGGGGATGGGTGGCCGGACTCGCGAAGCGTCGCGGGGCGAGCGCGAAACTGGGTGCAGCTCCCGCCGGGCGGGCGCGAACTCGCTGGCGGCGCGCCGGGCTGTCCGGCTCCCCACCACCACCCACACCGGCCCCCGGAGACTCGCGGGCGGATCAGGCAACCGTCAGCCGGGCTCACTGCGAGGCGATAACCCATTCCTCGCTGCCCAGGAAGGTGCGGCGGCCGTCGTCCATACGGACCGTCAGGTCGCCGTCGACGTGGACCTCTTCGACGACGCCCTGGTCCCCGGTGTGGTGCCGGGTGCCAAGCGCCTCGACATCGGTGGTGAGCGTGACACGCGCTCCTCGCATGACCAGTCCCTTCGGTCGTGGTCCGGACTGTCCGGCTCCCCATCACCGCCCGACCCGGCCCGCCAGAAGACTCAGCGGCCGGTGCGGGCGGATCAGGCAGCCGTCAGTCCGCGGCCGTGACGGGACGGTGCGGGGCGATGACCCGGCCGTCGGGGAGCAGCTCGCCGGTGTCCTCGAAGAGAAGGACGCCGTTGCACAGCAGGCTCCAGCCCTGCTCCGGGTGGGCGGCCACCGCGTGCGCGGCCTCCCGGTCCGGGCTCTCGGCGGTCGGGCACGTCGGCGTGTGCGTGCACAGCACCTCCGGCAGCCGGTTGCCGGAGGCGGCGGCGGTGTTGAGCTGGGTACTGCTACGCATGGACTCTCCTCGCAAGGAAGCAGGCCGGGGACGTTCCCGGGGTAGAAACATGGGAAAGACCGGCCGCCCGTCGTGCGGGCGGCCGGTCGAGGGTGGTGCTACGGGGCGGGCCAGGAGTTGCCCGCCGCTCCCGTCCAGCGGTCAGTCAGTGGCGCGCTTGCGGGCAGCGCGGCGCTTGATCCGGCGGCGGTCGTCCTCGCTCATCCCGCCCCACACGCCGTGCGCCTCACCGCTCTCTAGCGCCCAGGAGGCGCAGCGCTCCAACACCGGGCACTTACGGCACACCGACTTGGCCTCCTCGATCTGTAGAAGCGCCGGACCGGTGCTGCCGATCGGGAAGAACAGCTCGGGATCCTCGTCCCGGCACGCGCTGCGGTCGCGCCAGTTGGTGTTGACCGGCAAGTCGGCGGAAGGGGCGTAGCTGGTGCGTACGATGGAGCCGTTCATCAGGGCCTCCCGGAAAGGTCCGTACGAGACAGCCCCAAGGCCGCAATCTCTGGGGCTGTTCGCGTGTCTGCGGCCAAACGGCCGGAGCGGGGGTGAACTCCCGGCGCTCTCCGCCGGCCCCGGCCGGGACGGCGCGGGGACGACGGGCAGGGCCGGGTGATCAGCGCTGCTGCTTCTGGCGTGCGGTGTAGGCGTCTTGGAGACGGGCGAACCGCTCGTGGATCGGCGCCCCCTCCGTACACGGCGTCTTGCCCTGGCAGGCCGGGCAGTCGGTGGTGTGCGTGGTGGAGTCCTCGAACGCCTTCATGTAGCGGACGAACAGGTCGTCGGTCGGACGGGCGCTCACTTCTGGTGCCTCTCCGACCGCTGGTTCTGCTCCCGGTTCTTCTGCGAGAGCGCCTCTCGCTCGTCGTCGGTGAGGCTGGTGATCACGCCGCCACCTCCCATCCGGTCAGCGCCAGCGCGGTGGTGGGAACGAGGACCTCGGCGAAGTCGATGCGGGCGGCGTCCTCGGGCTCGTAGCCCTTGGCGTCGTCCTCGCGCTCGATGTCGTCGATGATCCCGACCCGCGGCTGCGCCGTGGTGCGTGTCATGCTGTGCTGCATCAGGTCCTCCGAGTCAGGTCCTGGACAGCCCGTCGGGCCGCAATCCCAGGGGCTGTCGCGATCACTCCCCAATTGGGGGGCTGACTGCTTGTACGAGCAGCCACGGCCCCGGCCGCCCTGCATGATGCG
>NZ_JBEYXJ010000167.1:0-13472 GCF_040645015.1 Streptomyces sp. NPDC046881
CGCCCCCCCGCGCCCCCGGGGCCCCCCACCCTATTTTAAACCCCCCCCACCCCACCCCCCGGGGGCCGCGGCCCCCCCGCCCGGCCGGGCGGCCCCCCCCCTTCTCTCAGCCCAGGGCTGCGGTGTCAGTGCTTGAAGGCGTCCTTGGCCTTTTCCTTGGCCTCCCGCGCGTCACCCGCGCTCTTCTGGGCCTGTCCCTCCGCGGCCATGCGGTCGTTCCCGACGGCGTCGCCCAGGGCCTCCTTGGCCTTGCCCTCCGCCTGCTCGGTCTTCGCCTTGGCCTTCTCACCGGCGGTCATGGATCACGCCTCCTCGTAGCTTGTGTCGCGGTGCAGCCCTGGTGCCCCGGCATCCCGGGCACAAACGAGGTCATGCGGTGGTCGACGGCGAGGGCGGCTGGAAGCAGGCGATGATGTCCTTGCCGTGCGGGCAACGGTGGGCCTGCCAGGTGTCGGCGAGGGCGTCGACCAGCATCAGACCGCGGCCTCCCAGGGCACCGGCATCGGGACGGCGCTGCTCGGGCAGCTCGGGGGAGGCGTCGTGAACGGTCACGTGCAGGCACGCCTCATCCCACAGGAGGATCAACTGCGCCGTGCTGCGGGCATGCTTGTGGGCGTTGGTGACCAGCTCGGACACGGTCAACAGCACCGAGTCCACCAGGTCCGGGGCGGTGCGCAGCCACCCGAGCGAGGCCAGGTGGTCACGGGTCCAGTCCCTGGCCTCCTTCACCCCCCGGCTCACCGGCAGCGAGCGCGCCCACCCCACGGCTTTCAGCGACGAGTCCTCTCCCACTGCTTCCTCCTTCACCGACCAGCCGGCTGCCCTGTCCCTTCTGCCCCAGATGGGCGGACCCAATGCCGGGCCGGAGCGCCGGAGCGCCGTACTGCCCGCAGAGGAGGGCTCGTCCTCCTGCGTGCGGATGTGCGGGGGTGTCGGCGTGAGCACGATGGAGCCCATGGTGAAGATCGACGCGTTGCCCGGTGTTCCTCGGTGGGCTGTTCTCGCCGCCCACACGGTGCCGCTTGTCACTCTGCCGTCCGGGCTGTGGCGGATCGCCCAGGTCGCCGGGGTGCCGGTGGCCGAGCAGTCGGGCCGGAACGGTCGCGAGGCGGTCGTAGCCGTCTCGCTGACCTTGCTGACGGAGGCCCTCGCCCTGCTCACCCTCGGCCTGGTGCGGCCGTGGGGCGAGGTCGCACCCCGCTGGCTCCCGTTCATCGGCGGACGGCCCGTGCGTACGCTCGCGGCGGCCGTGCCGGCCCTGCTCGGGGCGGCGGTGCTGGGCGCGGTGGCGGTGTGGTTCACCTGTACCCAGGCGACGGGGCTGATCGGGCGCGTCACGCAGACGCCGGCCCAGCACGTACTCCTCGTGGTGTGCTACGCCCCGCTGCTGGCCTGGGCTCCGCTCCTCGCGGCCACGACGCTCGCGTACTACCGGCGCAGGACGGCTCCGGTGTGAAGCCTGCCCTCGCTGCTCCTCACCCGGCGGGGTCCAGCCGGTGGGCGAGGTGGTGGGCGGTGGTGGCGGTGAGGTCGCCGGCGTAGGTTCCGACGATCTCGAAGCGGCCGCCGGGGATCGAGGAGGTCACGGCGGGTCTGCCCCAGAGTTTGCCGTCGATGACGATGGCGAATTCGTTGCGCGGGGCCGGGGCCGCCGCGAGGGAGCCGGTGAGGGCGGCGAAACGGGTCCGGTCGGCGGGGCCGAGGGTCACCTCGACCTGCCAGGTGCCGTCGGTGGTGCTCTTCTCGGCCTTCGCGGAGGTGACGCGGACGGCGGTCATGCCCCTGGTCCGGTCGGCGTGGACGCAGAGCGCCGGCTGGGTCGCGGTCGCGTGCACGGTGTAGCCGCCGCTGCCCGGGGTGCAGGCGTGCTCCGTGGCCGAGGTGACCGGCAGGAGGGAGAGCGGGGCCGCCTTCCCGGTGTCGCCTCCCGCCGCGGGGTGAACCACGTGCGCGTGCGGGGGCGCGCCGGCCGCGACGGCCACCCAGGCGGTGGCGGCCACGGCTACGGCGACGGCTCCGGCCCCGGCGCGGGCCAGCCACTGCCGCCGCCGGGCGACCCGCAGCGCGCCGTCGGCCAGGCCGGCCAGATAGGCACCGGCGGCGTCCCCGCCGTTCTCTCGGACGTGGGCCTGCAGGGCGTCGTGCAGCAGCGTTGCGTGCCGCGGGTGTTCGGTCGAGTCGTTCATGCGGTGACGCCCCTTCCGGAGGCGGTGGAGGTGGAGGCCGACGGCTCGGCCCCGGCCAGGGCGGTGCGGAGGGAGGCGAGGGCCTTGTGGGTCTGGCTGCGGACCGTCCCCTGGGCGACGCCCAGGATCGCGGCGATCTCGCCGTCCGGCCGGTCCTCGAAGTACCGCAGCACGATCACCGCACGCTGGCGCTTGGGCAGCCGCCGCAGCGCGGACATGATGTCCTGCCGCTGGACCACGGTGTCGGCCCAGTCGGCGCCCTGCCCCGAGGGCCGGTCCGGCAGGGTCTCCGTGACCGTCTCCCGCCCCCAGCTGAGCAGCCGGAAGCGGTCCACCTGGGCGTGGTAGAGAGCCCGGCGCACATAGATCTCCGGTTGCTCCCGGTCGCGCAGCTTCGACCAGCGCCGGGCGGTGGAGGCGAGCGCGGTCTGGAGCAGGTCCCGGCCCTGCTCCCAGTCTCCGGTCAGCAGGTAGGCCGTGTGCAGCAGCGATCTCGACCGCGCCGCCACGAACTCGCGGAACTGGCGTTCCTCGTCGGCGTTCAAGTGTGCCCTCCCTCGTTCCCCTGTAAAGACGGGCGCGGGAGGGGATCCGACTGCCCTGCCGGCCGGACTTTCCCGGTCACGGCGTGCAGGTGCCGGGGAGAGGGCGGCAGCCCGGCTTCCTCACATCCCGGCGGTACCGCCACCGGTGAGGCCCGGGGCCAGCTCCGGTACCCAGATGACGGCGACGGCCAGGGCGATCGAGGTGATTCCCACGGCGCGGGCCACCAGGTGGCCGGCCGGAACGAGCTTCTCGGCGGTGATCACGGCGGTCAGGGCCACCATGGCCCACAGGTTCATCACTCCGAACGCCGCCAGCAGCACCATCAGCGACCAGCAGCAGCCCAGGCAGAAGGCCCCGTGGTGGGCTCCGGCACGCAGATCGCGCGAGAGCCCCGGGTACGAGGCGTAGCGCAGCATCAGCCCGATCGGCGAGCGGCACCTCGCCAGGCAGCGGTCTTTGAGGGGCGTGAGCTGGTAGAGGCCGCTGATCGCGAACACGGCGGCGGCCACCGCGGTCCCGGCGGCCGCGGGGAGGTCCGCCGCCCTGCCCAGGCCGGCGGCCAGCGCGTACGCCGGCAGCCCGGCCGCACCCCAGACCAGCAGGTAGGCGAGGGTGAACACGACCATGCGCGGTGTCCGGTGCACGGTGAGGGTGCGTGCGTACAGCGCGGCGACGGGGGCCGTGGCGGGCAGCATCATCGCGGCCGTCATCAGCGTCCACATGGACAGGAACGCGGGCAGGCGCAGGCCCATGGTGCCCGGCATCGCCTGCATGCCGCCCGATCGGGTCACCGCCCAGACCCAGGCGGCGGACGCCGCGGCCAGCAGCAGTCCGGCGGGGGCCGCCCGGCGGCGTACGGTGACCAGCCAACCGGTCACGCGGACCACGTGTAGGGCGCGGAGTGTCCGTTGCCGCCGGAGAAGTCCCAGGACCGGCCGTAGACGCCGTCGCCCTTCGCCCGGGTCGACCGGGCGATGGTCAGTGTGCTGTTCACCGGGTGGAACATGCCGGTCAGTCCCATGACCGGACCGTCCTCGCCGAACTGCGGGGCGACCTGGTCCTCGATCTCGATGTCGATGGCGCCGCCCACCCGGGCGGAGTGGCGGCGGCCGTCGTCGCGGTAGTCGATGGGAACGCGCTCCACGCCGAGGACCTCGCCGATGAGCGGAGTGAGCGCCGCCATCGGCCCGCCGGCCTGGCCTGAGAAGACCTTGGCCAGCGCCTCGGCCTGGCCGTCGTCGGCCGAGGCGTCGAGGTAGAGCGCCACCTGCCAGCCGCCGTCGGCCATCACCCGGGGCGCATCGATGAAGACGGCGACGTTGCGGCCGGAGACGTCCGTGCCGTCCACGTTCCCGCTGTCCACGTGGAACGCGAAGGTCACCTGGCAGCGCTCGTGGTCGGCCGGTGCGGTGAGGCCCGAGGTGGTGCAGGGGCACACCACGTCGCAGTTGCAGCTCTCCAGGTAGGTGCCGGTGAGATTCCAGGGCATGGCTGTTCGCCTCCCTTTTCCGCGTCCCCCTCGGTGAAAGGGAGTGCATCGGGAGGGGTCCGCTCCGTCCCGGTGCCGCTCCTCTCCAGGCTATTCCCGACGGCCCGCGTCGCGCAGAACCGCCCTCGGCCCGGCTCACGGCCCCGGCACCGGGCGCGGGGACACCGGCGAACGTCGGCCACGTCATCGCCGACGTCCTCGCCCGCGCCCCCGCCTCGGCGGCTAGGACAGCTTCCACTCACCGGTCTGGTTGGCCATCCCGGAGTCCATGGTGAACTGGACGGTGGCCGTCTTGGAC
Source organism: Streptomyces sp. NPDC046881 (assembly GCF_040645015.1). Taxonomy (NCBI): domain Bacteria; kingdom Bacillati; phylum Actinomycetota; class Actinomycetes; order Kitasatosporales; family Streptomycetaceae; genus Streptomyces; species Streptomyces sp. NPDC046881. The sequence goes on from NZ_JBEYXJ010000167.1 coordinate 4,520, forward strand.
CCCTTGGGGACCTCGAACACGATCCAACCCAGCGCCTTGCCGCCGGGCTTCAGCTTCACGTCGCTGGACATGGAAGGGCCCGCCGTGATGTCGGCGAAGGTGCTCTGGAACTGCTGGCCGTCGGCATCGGTGATCTGGGCGCCGTTGCCAGGGCTGTCGGCGTAGGCCGCGGTGCCCGTGTTGACCAGTTTGAACTGGACGCCGACGAACCGGTTGCCGGACTCGGGCGTGGTGAACTCGTCGCCGGACTTCGCCGGGTCGGCGACCTTCACGACCGTGACGTCGAGCTTGCTGCCGTCCTCCATGCCCTTCAGCGCGATGGTGTCGCCGACCTTGGCGACCTCGGGCGTGGCGCTCTTCTCGGCGGCCGGCTTCTTGCCGGCGGTGGTGCCGGCCGACGCCTTGGCCTTGGGCTTGTCGGTGACGGTGTCGCCGTCGTTGCAGGCGGTGAGGCCGAGCGTGCCGATGCCGGCGGCGACGACGGTGGCGACGAGTCTGATGCGGGTGCGGTTGTTCAAGATCCCCCCAAGGGTTCTGTGGCTTGCACGTGAAGGACCCATGAAGGAGCCGTATGGTTGCACGCCACATCCAAAAAAGTTGAGGCGTTGGAGCAACCTGGGATCCGTGTTTGCCGTCCGGGGTGTCCGGCTCTGACGGTTCAGGGGATCCGGTGGGCGGCCACGTAGTTCTGCGGGAAGTGGGCCGGGTCCTGGTGGAACAGGGCCAGGGTGCGGTCGGCGAAGGTCCTGCCGGTGCGGGCCACTTCCTTGAGGGGCGTCAGGCAGGCCAGGGCTTCGGGGCGTTCCGCGCCCGCGGCGATGCGGGCCTGCAGGCCGGTCTCGCTCAGGCGGAGGAGTTCGGTGGCCAGGTCCCGTACCGGGCGGCCGGCGAGGGTGGCGTCCATGCCGCGGAGGGCGATGTCGTCCAGGGCTTCGAGGTGTTGCCCGGGGGTGATGCCGCGCAGGAGGTCCCAGACCGCCGCCCGGGTGGGGGCGTCGTACGTCAGGCCGCTCCAGAAGGCGGGGACCGCGGCCAGTGCCGGGTAGGGGAGGCCGTCCACGGCCCGGAGTTCCAGCGTGTCCCTGAGCCGGACGTCCGGGAAGATCTGGGAGAGATGGTCGCGCCAGTCCTGGAGGGTCGGCCTGGTGCCGTCCTCGAAGCCGTCGGTCAGCAGCGTGCCGAAGGGGACCGGGCGCACCCGCTCGCGGCTGCCGTCCGGTGTGCCCCGGTGGATCATCGGCAGGCCCAGCGCCCAGTCGATGAAGCGGTCGATGGTGAAGTCCTCCCGCAGGGTCACCGGGACGACCCGGGTGCGGGCCGGGTCGGCCAGGCTCCAGAACTGCATGCGGCGGGACAGCGCGCCGCACGGTTTTCCGCCGTCCAGCGGGGCGTTGACGAAGAGCGCGGCGGCCGGGGTGGAGGCCGCGGCCTGGACCCGGAGCTTCTCGGCGAGGTCTGCGGGTGAGGTGTAGTCGAAGGACACCTGGGTGGACAGGATCATGGACATGATCCGGGGGCCCCACATGCCCTCCCGGCCGAGGCTCTCGAAGTGGCCGCGCATGATCGCCGTACGGGAGTGCGGCATCCACTGCACGTCCTCGAAGGACGTGCACGGGTACTGCGCCCCCGGGACGAGCGCGAAGCCGAACCGGTCGGCCGCGGCGGCCAGTCGGCGCAGGGCGGCGTGGACGATGTCCATCAGGTCGGCCACGCAGCGCGCGGGCGGCGAGGAGTACTCCACCGCTCCCCCGTGCTCCAGCGAGACCTGTCCGCCGTCGGGGAGCCGGACGCCGACCAGGGTGCCGTAGTCGTGGACGGCCTCGACGCCGGGTTCGGCGGCCAGGAAGGCCAGGTAGGCACCGATGCCGGACTCTCCCGCGTACGGGATCGCCGTACCGGTCCGCGGGTCCAGTGCGGCCGATTCGATCTCGATGCCGACCAGCTCGTCCTGTGTGTTCCCCTCGAACACGCTGCGGAGTTCGGCCGGCGACAGCGAAGGGGCGGCGGAAGCGATGGACATGGCACACCTCGGGGTCGCGAGGGATGGGGGCAAGCGCGCAAGGGGGCAGGAGGGCGGTGGTGGGGGCGCTGGGGTCCTTCGGCGGGGACAGCGTCCCACGGGCGGGACTCCCGTGCCGTCGCATATGCGGGGCTCTGTCGGGAAGTTGACCGGTATTCGTCGGGCCGGCGGCCGTACGACGTCCACCCTTACGAGGGACGGCCCTCCCGTGTCAGGGAGTTGCCGTGGGTTCGGCCGGGGTGCCGGGCTCCAGGCGTACGGGCATGCGCAGGGCGGCGAGGAGTTCGTACAGCGTCAGGCCCAGTTCCGCGCTCACGTCCTGGGCCGTCCGCTCCGGCAGTCCGCCCTCCCGCTCCCTGCCGAGCAGCGTCATCCAGTCCCCCGGCCGCGCGTCCGGTACATCCGTCACGTCGAACTGGGCGCAGTCCATGCCGGGGCGGCCCACCATCGGGCAGTTCCGCCCGTGCAGCAGGCCGGTGAACGCCGGCGCGGGTCCCCTCACCCCGCGGGAGAAGCCGATGGCGACGGTGGCCAGGCGGCGGCCGGGGGCGACGGCGGCGGTCCGGTCGTAGCCGAGCCCCTCCGGGCGGGTGACGGTGACGAGGTCCAGGACCCGGGCGCGTACGGTGACCGCGGGCCGTAGCCGGCCCAGGCCGGAGCCCGCCCAGCCGGGCAGGTCGCGGCCGCCGGGCTGGAGCAGCCCGTACAGGCCGATGCCGGGCCGTACCCAGTCCGTGCCGTGCAGCGCCGAGGGGTGCAGCAGGCCGTGGGTCGCGGCGAGCGAGGCCGTGAGGTGCCGGCCGAGCACCGCGCGCGCCCGGGCCGCCCGGGACCGGAACGCGGCGGCCTGCTCCGCCGTCTCCCGCGCGTCCGCGGCGGAGCTGGACAGATGGGCGAAGACCCCGGCGACCCGGACGGCGGCGCGCGCCCGGTGCAGCCGGCCGAGCACGGCGTCGAAGTCCCGTTCCTCGCGCGGCCCGAACCGGTTGAAGCCGACGTTCGTCCGCAGCCACACGGTGACCGGCTCGGCGCGCCGGCGGGCCACGGCTTCGTGGCGGCCGATCTGTTCCGGGCCGGCGACGGCGGGCATCAGCCGGTACCGGGCGCAGGCCTCGGCGTTGCCGGCGACGTCGACGTCCATCACCAGGACCGGTACGCCGATGCCGTGCTCGCGCAGCGTGGCGCCCTCAGCGACGGTGTCGACGGCCAGCGCGCCCACGCCCGACTCCAGCAGCAGTCCGGCCACGGCCGGTGCGCCGAGCCCGTACGCGTCGCCCTTGAGGACGGGCACGATCCGCCGGCCGCCGGCCGCCGCGCGCAGCACCGCCAGGTTGTGGCGCACCGCGTCGGCGGAGACGGTCTTCTCCAGCCGGGCGGCGGCCAGGGAGGCGAGGGACGGGTGTGCCGCCACCCCGGTCCCGGTCATGCGGCGTCCGGGCCCGTCCGGCCGGTCCGGTCCGCGGGCCCGGCGGCAGTCGTCGCAGTCATCCAGCGCTCCTCTGGGTGGACGGCCGGCGGGGCCGCCCCCGCAGGCCCGTGCCGTCCAGCCATTGAAGACGCGGGGTGACACCGGGACCAGATTCCTTTCCGGCCCCGCGGGGGCGGCCGCCCCCGGCACGTGCGCCCCAGGCGCCCACCCGGGCCCCAGACGCCTGTCCGGACGCCGGGGCACCGCCGTCCCCGCACCCCGGCCCGCCGCCCCGGCAGCCCGCCCTTTCTTTACGTTTCCCTGACGCCGGGGCCGGATCCGCACGGCCTGCTCCCCGTGTCCTCCCCGTTGTCCGGATCGTGTCGGAGAAGGGGAGTGCCATGGAAGGCACCGTCGTCGCAGTGGTGGTCGCCGCCGTCCTCCTGCTGCTCGTGCTGAAGAGCGGGATGCGGGTCGTCAACCAGGTGGAGCGCGGGGTGGTGTTCCGGTGGGGCAAGGCGCTGCCCAGCCACCGGCAGCCGGGCGTCACCTTCCTCATCCCCTTCGCCGACCGGATGCGCAAGGTGAACGTGCAGGTGGCGACGATGCCGGTGCCCACCCAGGAGGGCATCACCCGGGACAACGTGTCGGTGAAGGTCGACGCCGTCGTCTACTTCCGGGTCACCGATCCGCTGCGCGCGGCCATCGAGGTGCAGGACTACGTCTTCGCCGTCGGCCAGGTCGCCCAGTCCTCCCTGCGGTCCATCATCGGCAAGAGCGACCTGGACGATCTGCTGAGCGACCGGGAGCGGCTGCACGAGGGCCTGGCCCTGATGATCGACAGCCCGGCCGCCGGGTGGGGTGTGCACATCGACCGGGTGGAGATCAAGGACGTCCAGCTGCCCGAGTCGCTGAAGCGGTCGATGTCGCGGCAGGCCGAGGCCGAGCGGGAGCGGCGGGCCCGGGTCATCACCGCGGACGGTGAGTTCCAGGCCGCGCAGCAGCTCGCCAACGCCTCCCGGATCATGTCGGACACCCCGGAGGCCATGCAGCTGCGCCTGCTGCAGACCGTGGTCGAGGTGGCCGCCGAGAAGAACTCCACGCTCGTCATGCCGTTCCCGGTGGAGCTGCTGCGCTACTTCGACCGGGCGGTGAAGAAGATCGACGCCGAGGTCACGACGGAGTCCGTTCCGGCGCCGGCGCTGCCGACGGAGGGGCCGGAGCCCGTCGAGCGGCCGTAGCCAGCGCCAGGGTCACGCAGACCGAGCCCGCCGCCATCGCGGTCATCGCCGCGGCGGGCGAGGCGAGCTGGGCCAGCGTCCCCGCCGCCGTCGCGCTCAGCCCCTGGAGGGTCAGCGTGCCGGCCGAGTGCAGGCCGAGGGCCTGGCCGGCCATGGCGTCCGGGGTCAGGCGCATCAGCCGCTCCTGCTGCACCAGGCTCGCCCCGAAGCCGGCGGAGGCCACGGTCACGCAGACCGCGGCCACCGGCACCGGCGGGTGCACGGCGAACAGCAGGTACGGCGTCGCCAGCAGGAGCAGCAGCGGGGTGGCCAGGCGGGCGCGGACCGCGGCGGGCAGCAGCCGGCCGACCGTCACGTCCCCGGCGAACATGCCGAGCGCCCCGCAGGCGAACAGGGTGCCGGCCGCGTGCGGGGCGTACGACACGTACAGCGACTCGCAGCCGACGACCATGCCGTTGGGCAGCCACAGGCCCAGGTAGGTCAGGCGGCGCGGCCGGGACGACCACAGCTCGGCGTTGGTGCGCCAGGTCGCCGAGGGCGAGGGCCGGCCGGCGGCGCGGGGCGGCCGGGCGGTCAGGCCGAGCCGCAGGACGAGCGCGGCCGCCAGGTACAGGGCCGCCGCCAGCAGCAGACAGGTGCGCGGGGAGAGCGCGGCGAGCAGGGCGCCGCCGGTGGCGAACCCGGCGATCTGCATCAGCCCGCTCATCATGTTGAACAGCGAACGCCCCGGCAGATAGCCGTCCTTGCCGAGGATCTCGTTGAGCAGCCCCCAGCGGATCCCGCCGCCGAGCGAGGCGACCAGGCCCAGCAGGAGTACGACGGTGAGGAGCACGCCGGTGGGCAGGCCGGGCAGCGCCTGCACCGCCGTGCCGGCCGCGAAGACCAGCGCGATGGCCGTCAGTGCGGTGCGCGGGGGCAGCCGGTCGGCGCCGGACAGCAGGAAGGTGGCGCCCAGCACCTGGGCGAGCGACGCGCCGAACATGCTGAGCGCCGACAGCAGCGGGGAGCCGGTCGCCCGGAACACGAGGGTGCCGAGGGCGAGGCCGCCGACGGTCTGGGCCGCGGTCTTCGCGGCCGCGCCGAGGAGGAGCGGGGTGAACTCCGGGGTGCGGAGCAGGGATCGGTAGCTGGGCATGCCCCGGAGTCTCGGCGGGGCCGCGGACGGCTCGTTATTGTTTCGCCGAGGCGCGAAAGGCCGTGGTCGCGAACGGCCACAGGGGCCTACGGGCCGTACGGGACGGGGGCCGCATGGGGTGGTGGCAGCTCAACGCGGACACCCTCGCGCACAGCCGGTTCGTCATCTCGCCGCTCGCCGAGACCTTCGCCTGCCTGAAGCTGCTGCACGCCGGCCGGGGGTCGCATCCCGGTGAGCACGCCTGGCTGGGCAGCCACCTGCCCGGCTACCGGGCCCGGCTCGCGGCCGACCCCGTGACGGCCCGGCTGGTGCGGGCGGGGCTGGGTCGCGAGTGGATCGCCGACTTCCTCACCCCCGCGCCGCGCGCCGGGGAGAGCTTCGCCGAGGAGGTGGCCCGGGTGCGCGCGGCCGGGCCCGGCGCCGCCCGCGCCCATCTGCGGCTCTCGCTCGCCGGGCCGCTCCCGGCCGAGCTGGACCGGGACGACCTGCCGGAGCGGGCGGCCGGGCTGCTGGAGTGGGTGTGGCGGGAGACCGTACGGCCGTACTGGGAGCGGCGCCGGCGGGTGCTGGAGGCGGACGTGGTCGCACGGACCGCACGGGTGAGCCGGGACGGCTGGGCCGGTGTGCTGGACTCGCTGCGGCCGGGCGGCACCCGGTGGCTGGGGGACAACCGGTTCCAGATCAATCTGCACGAGTACCCGCCGCGTGAGATCTCCGGCGCCGAGCTGCTGTTCGTGCCGGTGACCGCGCAGCGCACGGGGTGGGTGTCCTGGGAGGAGGGGCAGCGGTACGCCGTGGTCTATCCCTGCACCGGCGTCCTGGCCGGGGACGGCGGACGCGCGGTGCCCGCGGGGCTGGGCGCGCTGCTCGGGGCGGCCCGGGCCGGGGTGCTCGTGCTGCTCGGCTCCCCCATGAGCACCAGCCAGCTGACCGCCGTCACCGGGCAGGGCCTCGGCTCGGTCGGGCGGCATCTGAGGGTGCTGCGGGAGGCGGGGCTGGTGGAGCGGCGGCGGGCCGGGCGGTCGGTGCTGTACACGCGGACGGCGGCCGGTGACGTGTTGGTCGAGGCCGGGCAGGGGTCTCGTGCCCCGGCGGGGCTAGCATCCGGGCATGACGACTACTGACCACAACGTGCTGGATGTCGAGATCGGGGCGCTCACCGGCGGCTCCGCCAACCTGCCGCAGTACGCGGGCAAGGCCGTGCTCATCGTGAACGTGGCCTCCAAGTGCGGCCTGACCCCGCAGTACTCCGGGCTGGAGAAGCTCCAGGAGCGGTACGCCGAGCAGGGCTTCACCGTGCTGGGCGTGCCCTGCAACCAGTTCCTCGGGCAGGAGCCCGGCACCGCCGAGGAGATCGCGGAGTTCTGCTCGGCGACGTACGGCGTGACCTTCCCGCTGACCGAGAAGGTGGAGGTGAACGGGGAGGGCCGGCATCCGCTGTACGAGCGGCTCGTCGGGGTCGCGGACGCCGAGGGGCACAGCGGGGACATCCGCTGGAACTTCGAGAAGTTCCTGATCGGGCGGGACGGTCGGGTCGTCGCGCGGTTCTCCCCGCAGACCGAGCCGGAGTCGGCCGAGGTGGTCTCGGCGATCGAGGCCCAGCTGGGCTGAGCCCCGCGTACCGCTTCCTCCTGGTCCCGGACCAGGCGGTGAGCCCTCTCGGCAAGGACGGCGACTGGTCGAGAGGGCTCGCCTGGTGGAACTTGTGCGGTTGTTGTCCGGGCCAGGGTCAGGGAGAACCCCTCACGCCTTGACCGAGGACACGAAGGCGTTCCACGCGTCGGCGGGGAAGGCCAGGACGGGGCCCTCGGGGGTCTTGGAGTCGCGGACGGCGAGCTCGGCGGCGGTGGGCGACTTGACCTCGACGCAGGCGCCGTTGCCCGCGGAATAGGAGGACTTCATCCACGTCTCCGAAGCGCCCTGAATCAGTGCCATGTCCACTCCTGTTGCGAGTTGCGGTGGTGCGGTTCACGCCAACCATGTCGTCTGATTGGCGTGATCGACGCTACCGGGCAACTGCGCCTGCCGGAGGAGTCGTTCACTCAACCGGATGGCATATTCCAGGTGGGCCTTCCACTGGAGCCGATCGACGGTGTACGATCCCGCGCCCCGCGTGACACCGGCTCAGTCCGCGTACACTTTCGCCACATCCGCGATGAATTGCCGGGACGCTTCCACGTTGAGGGACTGGGCCCGCAGATGCTCGTACATCACGGCGTACTTCTGCACGTCCTGCGCCTTCTCCAGGTACAGGTCGCTGGTGACGCCCTCCAGGTACACCACGCTGGAGTCGGCCGCGTCGGCGAACTCCAGGATCGCGTACTGGCCATTGAGCCCCGGGTGCGCGCCCACCTCGAACGGCAGCACCTGCACGGTGACGTGCGGCAGCTGGGACATCTCGATCAGGTGCTCCAGCTGCTCCCGCATCACCAGCCTGCTGCCCACGAGCCGGCGCAGGGCCGCCTCGTCCAGCACCACCCACAGCCGGAGCGGGTTGTGCTCGGCGGTGATACGTTCCTGTCGGCGCATCCGCACCTGGACCCGCTTCTCGATCTCGGCCGTCGACGTCTCCGGCAACGCGCCCTGCACCAGGGCCTCGGCGTAGGCGCGGGTCTGCAACAGTCCGGTCACCAGCTGGGGTTCGTACACCCGCAGCGACTCCGCGTCCGTCTCCAGCCCGATGTACACGCTGTACGGGATGTCCCCGAAGGTGTGCCACCACCCCTGCTGTCTGGAGTCACGGGCCATCTCCATCAGCGAGTCGACGATCCGCTGGTCCTCGACCTCGTACACCCCGCACAGGTCGCGCACATCGCGCTGGCTGATGCTCCGGCGGCCGTTCTCCAGCCTGCTGATCTTCGACTGCGACACGAGCAGCCGCTCCGCCACCTCTTCGGCCGTCATGCCCTTGAGCTCGCGGAGCCTGCGCAGCTCCTGGCCCAGCCGGCGCCGCCGGACGGTGGGATTGACATTGGACGCCACGGGACGTGCACCTCCGGCTGCCTGCCTGTACTTAACACTTTGCGTATCTGCTGTTGAGCAGACTGCCACCAAGGTGCTTTCTACCGCTGGGAAACGAGGGATATGCGGCGCCGCCTCGAACTCGTGGACGCAGTCGAGCGGGGCGGCGAGACCCTCGTGGTCTCGCC
>NZ_JBEYXJ010000168.1:0-13247 GCF_040645015.1 Streptomyces sp. NPDC046881
GTGCAGGCCGGACCCCGTCGGGTCCGGCCTGCACCGCGTTGCCGTCCCGGGCTCCCAGGGTCTTTCTTCCGGATCAGGCCGGCCCCGAGCGACCGCGCCACCTGGCGCCCCGCGACACCGGCAAGATCCGGAAGAGAGGCCCTAGCCGTCCCGCCGGGGCACGAGCTTGTCGAGATCCAGGCTGATCTCGAACGGGACCGGGCGCTTGAGGGCGCCTCGGAAGATGCCGGCGGGTGCGTAGGCGCCGGTCGGTCCGTCGAGTTCGTAGACGTGCACGACGGGCGCGCCGCCCTCGTCCTCGATGCACCAGTAGTGCGGGATGCCCGCCTGCGCGTACTTGCGGAGCTTGACGGTACGGTCCCGGTGCGCGGACTCCGGGGAGACGACCTCGATCACGAGCCGTACCTCCTCCGGTGTGAACCAGGTGCGGTCTCCGTCGTAGTCGGCCGTTGTCAACAGAAGGTCCGGTTCGGGCCGGTTCCGTTCGTCGAGCCTTATGGTCATCTCACGGCCGACCCTGACATCGCTGGGCGCCTGCTCCATGAGAGCGACGGTGAGCATGGTGACGAGGTGGCCGTGCCACCACCTCTGGGGCGACATCATGAAGACAAGCGCTCCATCGATCAGCTCGGTGTGGCGTGGTGCCTCGGGGAGGCGGTCCAGGTCCTCCGCGAACCAGCCTTCCTCGCGCGGCGGGCGCATCCAGTCGGGCAGTGCGGTCATGGGTCAACGGTAGCCATTCGACGTGGCCCGGGCCACGAGATCGTCAACCGGTCGCGCCGACTCGGCCGGCGTCTGCGGCACGCGTTCCGGAACGGTCCAGGCCGGGTCCGGGCGCCAGCGGGACCAGGCCGGGTCCCACCACGGTTCGCCCCGGTCGAGGGCGAGCGTCAGCTCGCGGGCCGCCTCGCGTACCCGGTCGGCCTCGCCCTCGGCGAAGCCGCCCGCCGCCGCCCGGCTCTCGAAGTGGTCGACGTCCTTCCAGCGGTAGGGACCGCCGTCGCCGGGCACCCACATGTCGAGTTCGAGGTCGAGGGTGTCGATCCCGAGGGTCGTCCTGCGGAACGGCCGCTGGAAGTTGACGTACCAGTCGTGACGGGAACGGTCGTCGTTCCAGAAGACCCAGACGGCGTACAGGTCGCCCGGCCTCTGCAGCTGGAGCACCCCGGGCGACTGCCAGGTGTCCGCGACGGCCTGCCAGGGATGCGGGCCCCAGGAGAACGGGCCCGAGCCGAATGTCAGGGGCGTGTGCCGTGCCATGTACAGCGCCAGCAGCTCGTCGCCGTCCTCCACCACACGCACGGGACAGGTGATCCACGGCCGGTCGTCGAGCAGCTCGCGGCGGACGACGACCTGTCCGGGAGAGAAGCGTTCTGTCATGCCCGTACAGAAACACATCGCCCGGCCGGTCCCCGGCCCCCGGGTGCGCCGGCCTGGTCCGAGCCGTGAACAGGGGCCGTTCCCACGGCGGTTAGAGTGGTTTGGTTGGAGATCTTGGAAGCGGGGGCGTGGGATGTTCGGAGGGCGGAAGCGGGCGGCTCGGGACAAGCGGTACGCGCAGGAGGGGCCGGCGGAGGAACGGTACGTCGTCGGAGAACTGGACGATCACGACGAGGCGCTGCCGCACGTCCCCGCGCCCGCCGAGCCCGGCACCTGGCAGGCGCCCGACGCCCTCGAACAGCACCTGTACGAGCTGCTGACCCGCCATGCCGCGAGCGAGTGGGCGGACGAGGAGGCCGCGGAAGAGGCCCGGGGCGACATGACCCTCGCCTACCTGGAGGCCCTCGCCGGCGACCTCGTGTACGTGCCGTTCCGCCGCGAGGAGACCTCGCCCGATCCCGCCCGGCGCACCTTCCACGTGCACGACACCCCCGTCGGCCGCCTCGTCGCCGTCTACACCCGCGGCCTGCTCCCGCGCCCCCACCCGCACCTCGTCTTCGAGGCGTACACCCTGCGCGAACTGGCCGACGACCTGCCCCGTGACGTCGACGGCATCGCCGTGAACAACCAGACCCCATGCCCGATACTCATGGCGGCCGACGCCGAGGAGCGCCAGGTCTGGCGGGCGCTGCACAACGAGCACTGGGACGAGGACGGCCGCGCCGAACGGCTCGTCACCCTGCGCACCGGCGCACCGCCCCTCGGCCCGCTGCTGCACGGCCTGGCCCTCGGCGCCCACATGTGCTTCGTCAACGGCGAGGCCTGGAACAACCCGCACTACCACGGGCTGGGCCTGTCCATCGAGCACGAGCGGCTCGCCAAGTGGTGGGGCGTCACCGACCGGACCTCGTGGCAGGAGACCCAGCGGCGCCTCCTCGCCCGCGAAGTCACCCCCTGGTACTGGGAGTTCGTCCTCGACACGCGCACCGCCCTCGCCCACCGGCACACCGACGGCCGGCTGCAGGCCGTCGACGCCACGGCGTGGCGCGAGAGCGTGGAGAGGACGCTGCGGGAGCGGGCCGCACAGCAGCCGGACCAAATCGGCCCGGACTGGGAGGAGTTCGTCGGGCACGTCGTGGGCCTGGTCGGACAGGTGCTGCGCTACGAGGGCAGGTTCCGCGCCGACGGCCTGCTCGCGGCGGACGCCGCCGTGCGCTCGGTCGCCGCCTGGGACATCGGCCGCGCCTCGATGATGGCCCGCTGGGGCTACGGCGCCCGGTTCGCCACCCGCGCCGAGATGCGCGAGGCCGTCGTCGAGGCGAGCGAGGCCGCGCAGACCGCCCACACCTCCTGGCAGGACTTCTCCGCCGGCTATGCGCTGGGCCGCTGCCTGCACTTCGACGACGAGGAGTTCGGCGGCTGGTACCAGGAGATGCTCGCCGCCCACCGGACCCTGGCCGGCCACCCGGACAGCCCCTGGCAGACCGTGCCCTTCCACGTGCCCCGGGGGACGGCGCTCGGCGCGTAGCGGCGGCGCACCCCCCTCGGCCGGACGGGGCCGGGCTCTTCGGAGTCCGGCCCCGTCCGCGTGCCGGGATTCCGTCGGCCGGTATCTCCGCCAGGCGACCGCAATGCTGAAAGGATTCCACCCACCCGAAATTCACGTCCTCGCTGAAAGTCCCCTGACAAGGGGGGTTTAGGGGGCCTGGTAGGGGGATGACCGAGCCGCTTCACCCGGATAGATTTGCGGCACTGTCTTGACCGTGAAGGGGTGAATGGGGAATGGCTCAGAATTCTCGACCGAAGCCCGAATTTCCGATGTGGCCGCAGTTCGGGGAAGAAGAGCGCACCGGTCTCATACGCGCTCTCGAACAGGGCCAGTGGTGGCGCATGGGGGGCAGCGAGGTCGACACCTTCGAGGCGGAGTTCGCGGCCTACCACGGCACGCAGCACGCCCTGGCGGTCACCAACGGCACGCACGCCCTCGAACTCGCCCTGCAGGTCCTGGGCGTCGGCCCCGGCACCGAGGTCATCGTGCCGGCGTTCACCTTCATCTCCTCCTCCCAGGCGGCCCAGCGGCTGGGCGCCGTGGCCGTCCCGGTGGACATCGACCCGGGCACCTTCAACATCGACCCGACGGCCGCCGCGAACGCCGTCACCCCGCGCACCGCCGCGATCATGCCGGTCCACATGGCCGGCCAGATGTGCGACATGGACGCGCTGGGCAAGCTGTCCGCCGACAGCGGTGTGCCCCTGATCCAGGACGCCGCCCACGCGCACGGCGCCGAATGGGCCGGCAAGAAGGTCGGCGAACTGGGCAGCATCGCCGCCTTCAGCTTCCAGAACGGCAAGCTGATGACGGCCGGCGAGGGCGGTCTCGTCACGTTCGTGGACGCCGAGCAGCGCGAGCAGGCGTTCCTGCGCCACAGCTGCGGCCGCCCGAGCACGGACCGGTACTACTACCACAAGACCTCCGGCTCCAACTTCCGGATGAACGAGTTCTCCGCGAGCGTGCTGCGCGCCCAGCTCGGCCGCCTCGCCGGGCAGATCGACACGCGCGAGCGCAACTGGCCGGTGCTGTCCGGGCTGCTGGCCGGGATCGACGGCGTACAGCCGCAGCTCATCGACGAGCGGGTCACCCGCAACCCCCACTACATGGCCATGTTCCGCGTGCCCGGCCTGAACGCCGAGCGCCGCAACCGGCTCGTCGACGCGCTCATCGAGCGCGGGCTGCCCGCCTTCGCCGCCTTCCGCGCGATCTACCGCTCCGACGGCTTCTGGGAGACCGGCGCGCCGGAGGAGACGCTGGAGGCGATCGCCGCCCGCTGCCCGAACACCGAGGCCGTGTACGAGGACACGATCTGGCTGCACCACCGCACGCTGCTCGGCGCCGAGGAGCAGATGCACCAGATCGCCGAGATCGTCGCCGAGACCCTGGCGACGCTGTGACCGAGCCCGTACGCGTGGCCGTCGTGGGGCTCGGCTGGGCGGGCCGGGAGATCTGGCTGTCCCGGCTGGCCGGGCATCCGGCGTACGACGTCGTCGCGGTGGCGGACGCGTCCCCCGCCGCCCGCGAGGCGGCCGCCGCCGCCCGGCCCGGCGTCCGGGTCCTGGCCGACGCCGAGGAGCTGACGCCGGACCTCGTGGACCTCGCCGTGGTCGCCGTACCCAACCATCTGCACACACCGGTGGCCTGCGGGCTGCTCGGCCGGGGCGTGCCGGTCTTCCTGGAGAAGCCCGTCTGCCTGACCTCCGCCGAGGCGGCCCGGCTGGCCGCGGCCGAGCGTACGTCCGGCGCGGTGCTGCTCGCGGGCAGCGCGGCACGCCATCGCGCGGACGTCATGGCCCTGCGGGACGCCGTCGCCCGGGAGGCCGGCGAGATCCGGCACGTCGAGGTGTCCTGGGTGCGGGCCAAGGGCGTGCCGGACGCGGGCGGCTGGTTCACCCGCGGCGACCTCTCCGGCGGCGGAGCGCTGGTCGACCTGGGCTGGCACCTGCTGGACACGGTCACCCCGCTGCTCGGCCCGGTCGAGTACGAACAGGTGGTCGGCTCGGTCTCCGGCGACTTCGTCAACGCGGCCGCGAGCGGCACCTCCTGGCGCCACGGCGGGGGCGCGGCACCGGCCGGAACCGGGGACGTCGAGGACACCGCGCGAGGGTTCCTGGTGACCTCCGGCGGCGTCTCGGTGGCGCTGCGGGCCAGCTGGGCCTCGCACGAGGCGGTCGACACCACCACCATCCGCGTGGAGGGCAGTGCCGCGACGGTCGCGCTGCGCTGCACCTTCGGCTTCAGCCCCAACCGCGTGGGCAGCCCCGAACTGCTCCTCACCCGGGCCGGCGAGTGCGTGCCGGTCCCGTTCGACACCGAACCGGTGGGCGCGGAGTACGACCGCCAGCTCGATGCCCTTCCCGGGCTGCTCGCCGACCCCGGCGCGCGGGGCAGGGCCGTCGCCGAGGCGCGGCGGACCATCGGCGTCATCGAGCGGTTCTACGACTCGGCCCACCGCGTCCGGCGTGCGCCGGCGGTGGCCGCCGCGCTCTGAGCCACCGCGCCCCGCCCTATTCCGTACCGCCCGCACGACCCGCGCCGTCCGCATGGCACCTCCACGCCGCGGCGTGCGCCCGTACCGACGTCAGGGAGACCCCCATGCACTCTGGTATCAGCCTCGCTCCCGGCCCGACCGGCAGTCCGTTCGCCCACCCCAAGAGGGTGGTCGTCTTCGATCTCGACGGCGTGATCGTCGACAGCTTCGCGGTCATGCGGGAGGCGTTCAGCCTTGCGTATGCCGAGGTCGTCGGCGAGGGAGAGGCGCCGTTCGAGGAGTACGAACGCCATCTCGGCCGGTATTTCCCCGACATCATGCGGATCATGGGACTGCCCCTGGAGATGGAGGAACCCTTCGTCCGGGAGAGCTATCGGCTCGCCGGCCAGGTCAGGCTCTTCCCCGGCGTCCCCCAGCTCCTGCGGGAACTGCGCGAACGGGGCTTCGGCACGGCGATCGCCACGGGCAAGGCCGGTGACCGTGCCCGGCACCTGCTGGACACCCTCGGGGTGCTGCCGTACTTCGACCACGTGCTGGGTTCCGACGAGGTGGCCCGCGCCAAGCCCGCGCCCGACATCGTGCTGCGCGCGCTGGAGCTGCTCGGCGCCCGTCCCGAGGAGGCCGTGATGGTCGGCGACGCCGTCACCGACATCGCGGCGGCACGCGCCGCGGGCGTCGACGCGGTGGCCGCGCTCTGGGGCGAGTGCGACGCGGCCGAACTGCTCGCCGTCGGCCCGGACGCGGCCCTCCGAGAGCCGGCCGACCTGCTGACCCTGTGCCCCGCCGCGGCGGGAGCGGCCTGACCCGACACCGTCCGACACCGACGGCCCGCCGTTGACCGGGGGGCGGGTCGTACGGCCGGGTCTGGCTGGTGTGGCTTTGGCCGGTGCGGGTCGGGTCGTATGGCCGGGCCCGGCCGGTCCGTCGTCGGGCGGCGCGGGGTTGGTTCGTATGCCGGGTCCGGCCGGGTCTGGCTGGTGTGGTGTTGGTCGGTGCGGGTCGGGTCGTATGCCCGGGTCCGGCCGGTCCGTCGTCGGGCGGCGCGGGGTCGGTTCGTATGCCGGGTCCGGCCGGGGCGGCGCCCGGCTGTAGCGCCGAGGTCCTCGGCCGGTGTCGCTGGCCGGTACGAGGCCGGTCCGCATGCTCGGTCCGGGCGGTGCCCCACGCACCGGCCGGACCCACGTGTGCGCTGGTGGGGAGGCTTCGTGCCCGCCCGGGGCCGCCCGCCGCCCGCCGTTGTCCGCCCGCCCGCCGCCCGGCTGCGCCGAGGTCCTCGGCCGGTGTCGCTGCCGGTACGAGGCCGGTCCGCATGCTCGGTCCGGCCGGTGCCCCACCCACCGGCCGGACCACACGTGTGCCTTGCCGGGGAGGCTTCGCGCCCGCCCGGGGCCGCCCGCCGCTGTCCGGCCGCCCGCCGCCCAGTCCCGCTGTCCGGCTGATCGCCGCCCGGCCCCCCGTCCGGCCGCTCATCACCGGCCCCCTGTCCGGCCGCCCGTCGCCCGGCCGTGTCCCGGCCGGCCGCTCGCCGCCTGGTTGCTCTGCGCGGCTCGGCCCCTGCCGACTCTGCGGGCGCCCGCCGGCCGCTCGCCGCCTGGTCGTTCTGCGCGGCTCGGCCCCTGCCGGCCCTTCGGGCCCCGGCCGGCCGCTCGCCGCCTGGTTGTCCTGCGCGGCTCGGCCCCTGACGGCTCTGCGGGCCCCGGTCGGCTCCGGGCCTGACGATCGGTGGGCCTCATCCCTCGCTTCGCTGCCCGGCCGGGTGGTCCGGCCGGGCGTTTCGGTGCAGGGCGAAGAAGTGCTCGTACATGCGGAGCTGGTGGGTCAGCATGTGGTCGCCGTGGTGGACGGGGAGGCCGTGCGCGGCGGCGGTGCGCAGGAGGCGGGTCTCGCGCGGGGTCATGACGATGTCCGCGACCACCGTGCCCGGGGCCAGCGACGCCGGGTCGAAGGGGAGCGGGTCGTCCGTCCGCAGGCCCAGCGGGGTCGCGTTCACGACCAGGTCCACCGCGGCACCGGCCGGCGGCGCTCCCGCGTGCACGCGCCCGTCCGCGTGCCCCGACAGCCGGCGCAGCACCGTACGGACCCGCTCCGGGTCCACGTCGACCACGTGCAGCCGCGCCACCCCGGCGAGCACCAGCGCCGCCGCGATCGCGCCGCCCGCCCCGCCGGCGCCCACCAGGGTCACCCGCTTCCCGGCCGGCGAGTGCCCCGCGGCGACCAGCCCGGCCACGAAACCGGCCCCGTCGAAGTTCTCCGCGTACCAGCGCCCGTCCGCACCGCGCCGCAACGCGTTGGTGCCGCCCGCCAGCCGCACGGCGTCGCTGTGCACCTCGGCGAAGTCCCGGGCCGCGGCCTTGTGGGGGACGGTCACCAGCAGCCCGTCCACGTTGCCCGCCTGTTGCAGCCCCCGCACCACCTCCGCCAGACGGTCGGCGGGCGCGTGCACCGGCACCAGAACCGCGTCGACGCCCAGCCCGGCGAAGACCGGGTTCAGCAGTTCCGGTGCCCGCACCTGCTCCACCGGATCACCGAGCACCGCGAAGAGCCGGGTGCGGCCGGTAATTCTCGGCTGCACCCCAGCGGAATGCGACATCGACAACGCCTCCGATCAATTCACCGAGCGCCGGCGTGGAAAATCGCCGCGCTTCGCCACCCTCTCCCGGGAAGCCCCCCTTACCCCTGGTCCGACGTCGATTCAGGGACCTGTTAGGGGGGGTGTTAGTGGTTCAGGGGCCGGGCCGCGATGTGACGCTGATGCCCTCACCCAGCAGTCCCCTTTCGACGAGAGGTGTTTCGCCATGCTGCGAACCGAACTGATCCGGCCGGTGCCCCAGCTGCTGAAGGCGAACGCCGATCGTTTCGGGGCCAAGGTCGCCTACCGCGACGCCGGGCGCAGCGTGACCCACGCCGAACTGGAGGACCGTACCCGCAGGCTCGCCGGTCACCTCGCGGGCCTGCGGCTCCAGCCGGGGGACCGGGCCGCGATCCTGCACGGCAACAGCGTGGAGTTCGTCGAGAGCTACCTCGCCGTCACCCGGGCGGCAGCCGTCGGCGTCCCCCTCAACCCGCGCCTCACCGAGGCGGAACTCGCCTACATGCTGGACGACAGCGGTGCCCGGGTGCTGATCACCGAGCCGGCTCTGCTGGACGTCGTCACACGCCTCGCCCAGGACCGCCCGCACCTGAGGATCGTCGTCACCGGCCGGGGACCGGCCCCCGCCGGCACCGTCTCCTTCGAGACGCTCGCCACCACCGAGCCCGCCGAGCCCGCCCGGGACGACCTCGGCCTGGACGACGTCGCCTGGATGCTCTACACCTCCGGCACCACCGGGCGGCCCAAGGGAGTGCTGTCCACCCAGCGCAACTGCCTGACCTCCGTGGCCGCCTGCTACGCCCCGATACCGGGCCTCACCCACGAGGACCGGGTCGTGTGGCCGCTGCCGCTCTTCCACAGCCTCGCCCACATCGTCTGCGTGCTGACCGTGACGGCCGTCGGCGCCACCGCCCGGATCGTCGACGGGTTCTCCGCGGCCGACATCCTCGACGCCGTACGCGAGGAGAAGGCCACCTTCCTCGCGGGCGTGCCGACGATGTACCACTACCTGGTGCAGGCGGCCCGCGACAGCGGGTTCACCGCGCCCGACCTGCGCATGTGCCTGGTCGGCGGCGCCATCACCACCGCCGAACTACGCCGCTCCTTCGAGGAGTTGTTCGGCGCCCCGCTGCTGGACGCCTACGGCTCCACCGAGACGTGCGGCTCCATCACCATCAACTGGCCCACCGGCGCCCGGGTCGAGGGCTCCTGCGGACTGCCCGTCCCCGGCCTGGAGGTACGGCTGGTCGACCCGGAGACCGGCGCGGACGTGCCCGTCGGCAGCGAGGGCGAGGTCTGGGTCAAGGGCGCCAGCGTCATGGTCGGCTACCACAACCAGCCGGAGGCCACCGCCGACGCCTTCCACGACGGCTGGTTCCGCACCGGCGACCTGGCCCGCCGCGACGAGCAGGGCTACTTCACCGTCACCGGCCGCATCAAGGAACTGATCATCCGCGGCGGCGAGAACATCCACCCCGGCGAGGTGGAGAGCGTGCTGCGCACCGTCCCGGGCGTCACCGACGTGGCCGTCGCCGGCCGGCCGCACCAGGTGCTCGGCGAGGTCCCGGTCGCCTTCCTCGTGCCCGGACCGCAGGGCGTCGACCTGGAACGCCTCTTCGAGGCCTGCCGCGAACGCCTCGCCTACTACAAGGTCCCGGAAGAGCTGTACGAGATCGACCGCATCCCGCGCACCGCGTCCGGCAAGATCATGCGGCACGTCCTGCTGGACCGCCCGGCCCGGCTGCGCGCCTCCGGCGACGGCCGCTACGAGTCCCTGCTGCGCACCGACTGGCTGCCGTCGCCGTCCGTGCCCGCACCCCGGATCACGCCCGGCCACTGGGCGCTGGCCGGTGACATCCACGGCACCCCGCTCACCGACGCCCTGCGCGCCCTCGGCCACACGGTGGACACCCACCTGTCCCTGGGCGGGCTGGCCGAACTGGCCGACGTCGACGCGCTGGCCGGCATCGACGCGCTCGACACCCTGCTGGAGGAGATCACCGGCGGCGCTCAGGCGCCCGACGTCGCCCTGCTCCTGCTCGGTGACGCCCACGGCAACGGGCCCGCCGGCCGTACCGAGGCGATCGAGGCGGTGGCCGCCCGGCTCGGCGAGACGCTCGACGCCTGGCTGGCCGAGGAGCGGACCGCGGCCGTCCGGCTCGTCGTCGTCACCCGGGACGCCGTCGCGACCGGTCCCGACGACGCCCTCGACGACCTCACCCACCCCGCGGCCTGGGGTCTGGTGCGCTCGTACCAGAACCGGTTCCCCGGGCGGCTCGCCGTCACGGACCTGGGAGCCGACGAGGAACACGACCCGGCCCGGCTCGCCGCCGCCCTCTCCTCGGCCGTCGCCTCCGCGGAACCCCAGACCGCCGTCCGCGACGGTGTCGTCCTGCGCCCCCGCCTGGTCCGCGCCGCGGCTGTCGGCAGCGCCTTCTCCCCGGCCGCCGGCGGCACCGCCGGCGCCCCCGACACCAGCGGCACCGTCCTGGTGACCGGCACCGACGGCGCGGCGGCCGAGCACCTCGTCCGGCACCTCGTCACCCTGTACGGCGCCCGCCGTGTCCTGCTGGCCGGCCCCGAGGCCCGCACGCACACCGCGCTGACCGACGAACTCGCCGCGGCCGGTGCCGAGGTGCGCACCGAGACCTGCGACCTGACCGACCGCAAGGCACTCGCCCGGCTGTTCACCCGGTCCGGCCCGCCCATCACCGCGGTCCTGCACCTCTGCGGACGCGAGGACACCGACACCCCGCAGGGGCGCCGCCAGGCACTGCACGCGGCCCTCGCCCTGCACGAGGCGACCAAGGACTCCACGCTCGCCACCTTCATCCTGGTCGGCACCGCCGACGGTCTCCTCGGCACCGGCGGCAACGGCCCCGCCGCCACCGCCGCCGCCCTCGACGCCCTCGCCGGCCACCGGCACGCGCACGGCCTGCCCGCGCTCTTCCTGGCGCTCGGCCCCTGGGAGGGCGACAGCGCCACGGCCGCGTCCGGCCGGCCCTGGCCGGTCGGCACGCTGTCCCCGCACGACACCCTGGCCATGTTCGACGCCGCGCACACCGTCGCCCAGCCCCAACTGGCCGTCCTGCGGCCGGACGTCACCGCCCTCGGCGACGGTGAGGTGCCCGTGCTCCTCGCCGACCTCATCGACGTGCCCCGCGGTACGGGCGCCACCCCCGACGAGCAGGCCGCGCAGGCCCTGCGGGACCGCCTCGGCGCCCTCTCCGAGACCGAGCGGCAGCGCGCGCTGCTGGAACTGGTCGCCGGGCAGGTCCGGGCCATCACCGGCCTGACCGCGCTCGACACCGGCCGCAGCTTCAAGGAACTGGGCTTCACGTCCGCCGGCGCGGTCGAACTGCGCAACCGCCTCACCGAGGAGACCGGCCTACGGCTGCCCGTCACCCTCGCCTTCGACCGGCCCACGCCCACCGCCGTGGCGGCCGAACTGCACCGCCGGCTCTTCGGCGGCCCCGCGGAGACCCCGGCCGTCGAAGAGCCGGAGACGCCCGGCTCGGACGAGCCGATCGCGATCGTCGCCATGGGCTGCCGGCTCCCCGGCGGGGTCACCGGCCCGGAGGAGCTGTGGCGGCTGGTCGCCGGCGGCACCGACGCCGTCACCGGGTTCCCCGCCGACCGCGGCTGGGACCTGGACCGCCTCTACCACCCCGACCCCGACCACCCGGGCACCTCGTACACCCGGCACGGCGGTTTCCTGCCGGACATCGCCGCGTTCGACGCGGGCTTCTTCGGGATCTCCCCGCGCGAGGCCACGACGATGGACCCGCAGCAGCGCCTGCTGCTGGAGACCTCCTGGGAGACCTTCGAGCGGGCCGGAATCGATCCGACCGGGCTGACCGGGGCACGCGTCGGCGTCTACAGCGGGCTCATGCACCACGACTACGGCAGCGACGTCCGGCAGGCGCCCGAGGGCACCGAGGGCTACCTCGGCATCGGCAACTCCGGCAGCGTCGCCTCCGGCCGGGTCTCCTACACCCTCGGCCTGGAAGGCCCCGCCGTCACCGTCGACACCGCCTGCTCCTCCTCGCTCGTCGCCCTCCATCTCGCCGTCAGGTCCCTGCGCAGCGGCGAGTGCACCATGGCCCTCGCGGGCGGTGCGGCCCTGATGCCGACCCCCGGTGTCTTCGTGGAGTTCTCCCGCCAGCGGGGCCTGGCCGCCGACGGCCGCGCGAAGGCGTTCTCGGCCGCCGCCGACGGCACCGCCTGGTCCGAGGGTGTCGCCGTCGTCCTCCTGGAGCGGCTGTCGGACGCGCGGCGCAACGGGCATCCGGTGCTGGCGGTCGTGCGGGGTACGGCGGTCAACCAGGACGGTGCCTCCAACGGCCTGACCGCCCCCAGCGGCCCCGCGCAGGAGCGGGTCATCCGGCAGGCCCTCGCGGACGGCGGACTGACCCCGGCCGACGTGGACGCGGTCGAGGCGCACGGCACCGGCACGACACTCGGCGACCCGATCGAGGCGCAGGCCGTCATCGCGACCTACGGCCAGGACCGCCCGCAGGACCGCCCGCTGTGGCTGGGCTCGCTGAAGTCCAACATCGGGCACGCCCAGGCCGCCGCCGGCGTCGCCGGTGTCATCAAGATGGTGATGGCCCTGCGCCACGAGGAACTGCCCAGGACGCTGCACATCGACCGGCCCACTCCGCACGTCGACTGGTCGGAAGGGGCCGTCGAACTCCTCACCGAGGCGCGGTCCTGGCCGCGTGAGGAGGCGCGAGCCCGGCGGGCGGGTGTGTCGTCGTTCGGTGTGAGCGGGACGAACGCGCACGTGGTGATCGAGGAGGCGCCCGCCGAGGAGGTGCCCGAGCGGGAGTCCGGGTTCACCGGTCCGGTGCCGTTGGTGGTGTCGGCGCGTTCGGCGCGGGCGTTGAAGGCGCAGGCGGAACGGCTCGCCGACCACCTGGAGACGACCGGGCAGGCCCTGCCGGACGTCGCCTACTCCCTGCTCACCACGCGCGCCGCCCTCGACCACCGTGCGTCCGTCGTCGCCGACGGCCCGCGCGAGGCCGTCGAGGGGCTGCGGGCCGTCGCGGCCGGCGACGACGCGACGCCCGTCCCCGACGGCCCGCTGGCGGTGTTGTTCACCGGTCAGGGGTCGCAGCGGGTGGGGATGGGCCGTGGGTTGTATGCGGCGTATCCGGTGTTCGCGGAGGCGTTCGACGAGGTGGCGGCGGAGCTGGACTGGCATCTGCCTCGGTCGTTGAAGGACGTGGTGT